>NZ_JANSHU010000003.1:0-88861 GCF_047461755.1 Synechococcus sp. R65.1
GGCCCCACCCCCGGCCCGCCCCCGCCGTGGGGGATGCAGAAGGTCTTGTGCAGGTTGAGGTGGCAGACATCCGCTCCCAGCTCCGCAGGACGGCAGAGGCCCACCTGGGCATTGAGGTTGGCCCCATCCATGTACACCTGCCCCCCCGCCTCGTGGATCATCTGGCAAATCTCGCGGATCCCCTCCTCAAATACCCCATGGGTGGAAGGGTAGGTGATCATCAAAGCTGCCAGGCGTTCCCGATGCTGCTCCACCTTGGCCCGCAGGTCTTCGAGGTCAATGTTGCCGGCCCTGTCGCAGGCCACGCTCACTACCTGCATCCCCGCCATGACGGCGCTGGCAGGGTTAGTGCCATGGGCAGAGGTGGGGATCAGGCACACCTGGCGCTGGCTTTCCCCGCGGGCCTGGTGATAGCGGCGAATGGCCAGCAAGCCGGCATATTCCCCCTGGGAGCCGGCGTTGGGCTGCAGGGAGACACCGGCAAAGCCCGTGATCTCCGCCAGCATTCGCTCCAGCTGGGCAAAGAGGGTTTGATAGCCCCGCGCCTGCTCCAGGGGCACAAAGGGGTGGAGCTGGGCAAACTCCGGCCAGGTTATGGGCAGCATCTCTGCCGCGGCATTGAGCTTCATGGTGCAGGAGCCGAGGGGGATCATTGCGTGGACAAGGGAGAGATCCCGGCTCTGCAGACGGTGGATATAGCGCTGCAGCTCCGTTTCCGAGTGGTAGCGGTTGAACACCGGATGGGTGAGGTAGGGAGTGGAGCGCAAGAGCTGAGGCGGCAGGCTTTGGTTGGGATCCAAACTCAGGCCCTCGGGATCCCAGCCTAGCTCTTCAGAACCGGCAAAGATCTGCCAGAGATCGCGCAGGTCCTGAGCGGTGGTGGCCTCGTCCAAGCTGATCCCCAGGGTGACGTCGTCGATCCGTCGCAGGTTAATGCGCTTCTGGGCGGCCCGCTCCTGGAGCTGCTGCACCTGCTCTGGGGAGGCTGCCCTTACCCAGAAGGTGTCGAAGAAATACTCTGGCCCCACCCTGTAGCCCAACTGGCGGATTGCGGCGGCTAGCTGATGGGCCTGGCGGTGGACGCGTTGGGCAATTTGCCGCAGGCCGCACGGGCCGTGGTAGACGGCATACATGGAGGCCACCACGGCCAAGAGCACCTGGGCAGTGCAGATGTTGCTGGTGGCCTTGTCGCGGCGGATGTGCTGCTCTCGGGTTTGCAAGGCCAAGCGTAGGGCCGGCCTTCCCTGGGCATCTTGGGAGATCCCCACCAGGCGCCCCGGCAGCAGCCGTTTGTGGGCCTCGCGGGTGGCAAAGTAGGCTGCATGGGGGCCGCCGTAGCCCAGGGGCACCCCGAAGCGCTGGGTGGTTCCCACCACAACGTCCGCCCCCCATTCTCCTGGCGGTTGCAAGAGAGTTAGGCTAAGCAAGTCGGCGGCTACCGTTACCACCATCCCTCTCTGGTGGGCCCGCTCCACCAGGTCGCGGTAATCCCGGATCTCCCCATAGGTGTTGGGATACTGTAAGAGCAGGCCAAAGCCGTGCTCAAGCTCAAACTGCGAAGGATCCGCCACGCGCACCTGGATCCCCAAGGGCTCTGCCCGTGTCTGCACTACGGCAATGGTCTGGGGATGGCAGCCGCAATCCACCCAAAAAACTGGAGATCGCTTGCCCGCCAAGGTGTAGGCCAGGCTCATGGCTTCGGCAGCCGCAGTGGCCTCGTCCAGTAGAGAGGCGTTGGCGATCTCCATTCCCGTTAGATCCACAACCATTGTCTGGAAGTTGAGCAGGGCTTCTAGCCGCCCCTGGGCAATCTCCGCCTGGTAGGGAGTGTAGGGCGTGTACCAGGCAGGGTTTTCCAGGATGTTGCGCTGAATTACCGGCGGCGTCAGGCAGTTGGAATAGCCCATGCCCAAAAAAGAGCGCCACACCTGGTTCTGGGCCGCCATTGCCCTCAGCTCCGCCAACACCTCCTGCTCGCTGCAGGGAGATCCCAACTGCAAGGGCCGATTGCTGCGAAGGGTTGCTGGCACTGCCTTTTCCACCAGCTCGCGGAGGGAGCTCAGCCCCAGGGCCTGCAGCATCTGGCGGATCTGCCCGGCATCCGGCCCGAGGTGCCGCCAGACGAAGAGTTCCCGCTGCTCTAGCAGCTCTAGCTCAGGATCGGGGGCAAGGGGAGGTTGAAGAGCGTGCTGCCCAGAGGAGCCAAGGGGATGGGGGTGGAGCTGTGTGGAGTTGGACATAGGACAAGCCAAGGGCAAGAGGAAGTCAGCCAGCTGCAAGCGGGCTGTTTCCTGATCATAGTTGTTAAAAATTATTTCCGCCGGTATACAAATCCGAGTTTGAGGCTCGATGCAAGGTAGCGAGGATGAGACACTAAAATCTATCCCGTGAGCGTTGGTATGGCTGCTTTCAACCCTGTCTGGAGAGGTGGTGCTATGCGCCGGCTGCTGTCGACTTGGTTGCCCTTCCTCTTGCTGCTTTGCCTGGGCTTGGCCTCCTTGGGGATCCCTGCCGTGGCGGCGGAGCTGCCGCCGGTAAGACACCTTGACACTCCCATTGACGTCAACAACACCATCCTGCGCAACTACCGCCAGTTGCCTGGCTTCTACCCTACTCTGGCTCGCATCCTGGTGAAAAACGCTCCCTACAAGAGCCTAGAGGACATGCTGAAGATCCCGGAGCTGACGGAGCAGCAAAAGGCGCTGATTAGGGCCAACGCGGAGAACTTTGTGTTTGGAGAGTACCGCGAAGGGGCTAGCCAGCTGGAAAACCGCATCAACCAAGGCTACTACGGCTGATTCTCCCAAGAAGTGCAATTCCCCTAGTACGACACGTCTAGCGGGTAGAGGGGCTTCCCGAGTCCCTTGCCTGCTGGCGCTGGGATCCCCAGGGCTCTCCAGCAAACCCTGAGGATTCCGTCTGGGGCAAACCAGCCGAGGAGGCGCGATGAAACGGCCACAGGTTTTGATCTGTGGCTACTACGGCTACGGCAATGCCGGCGACGAGGCCTTGTTGCTGGTTCTGCTGCAGCAGCTCCGGCAGTTGCCCAACCCCGTACAGCCGGTGGTGCTTTCTCCCTGCCCTGAGGCAACCGCTGCCACCTATGGGGTGCTGGCCTGTCCACGCTTTGATGCCTGGGCTTTGCAGCGCTGTTTGGCCCAGGCTCAGGCTTTCATCTGGGGCGGGGGTAGCCTGCTGCAGGATCGCACCAGTTGGCGCAGCCCCCTCTACTACCTGGGACTGATGCTCTGGGCCCAGCGGCGGGGGCTGAAAACCTTGGCTTGGGCGCAGGGGATCGGCCCCTTGGAGCGGCGCTGGATCCGCAAGCTGGCCCGCCACTCTCTAGCAAGCTGTACAGCCATCAGCGTGCGTGACGGAGTGGCCTCCCGCTACCTCCAGGAGTGGGGGATCCCCCACCAAGTAGCCCCGGATCCGGTTTGGGGCCTGCCTGCCAAAACTTTGCCCGAATGGGAGACGTGGCCTCAGCCCCGCATTGCTGTGGTCCTGCGGCAGCATCCCCAGCTCACTCCAGCGCGACTGGAAACTTTGGCGGAAGCCTTGCGACGCCTCCAGGCTGCCACGGGGGCCTATCTTCTTTTCGTGCCCTTTCAGCTAGCTCCTCCCGGATCCCTTGACCTAGGGCCAGACTACCACTTGGCCCAGCAGCTTTACCATCGCCTGCCCCACCACAGCCAGGTGGTGGAAATCCGGGATCCCTATCTCTTAAAGGGGGTCTTTCGGGGGGTGAGATTGGCCATTGTTATGCGCTACCACGGCTTGGTGATGGCGGCAGCCGAGGGCTGTGCCTGCTTTGGCCTCAGCTACGATCCCAAAGTGAAAACGCTGCTTGAGGAATTGGGCATGCCCGGCTGGGATCTAGAGGAGATCCCGGAAGATCCCGAGGCGCTGCACCAGGCTTGGCTAGCCTGCTATGCCGACGGGCCAGCCCTCAGCCCTGACCAGGTGGCCGTTTGGGTAGAGCGATCGGCCCAGCACGCCCAGTTGCTAAGGCAGCACTTGTCTTGAAAAAAGGGGGAATCCCAAGCTCCGCCCTCGAGGGCTGGAGAAAGCATAGCCGTTCTCGTCGGGATTCGCTCTACGCTGGGAATAGGGTGCCCGAGCGACCCTTCCCATGAGTGCCGAGATTCAGCCCTGCACGCGCCAACAGATCTTGATGGGGATGAGCCTGACCAGCCTGCTCCTGGCGCTCATCGCTGGCCTCTGGATCTGGCTGGGATCCCTATCGGTACCCTTTCGCTGGGATCCCCTGGCTTTGGCCTGGGGGGCAGCCCTGGGTCTGGGGGTGGCGCTGCTTAGCGGCGGGGCTTACTGGCTTTGGCCAGCCTATCGCCGGGCAGCCTCTAGCTACTTGCACCTCGTGGCGGATCCCTTGCAGTGGCGGGATATCTTCTGGGTGGGGGTGCTGCCGGGCTGGAGCGAGGAATGGCTATTTCGCGGCGTGCTGATGGCAGCCCTGGCGGCCAGCCCCTTGGGGTGGACGGGTGGAATCCTCTTGAGCGGCTTCTTGTTTGGGGTTTTGCATTGGCTAGAGTGGCAGGGTTGGCCCTATGCCCTCTGGGCCAGCGCCGTGGGCATTCTGCTGGGGATGGGAGTGTGGCTGTCGGGAAACTTGTTGGTAACTATCGTCGCCCACACCCTGGTCAACTGGATTGGGGTTTGCCTCTGGAAATGTTCTGCCCTGCCAGCCGAGTCCTGAAGTGCCCGACGTCGCCGCTGCCGGCACGCCACCCGTCCCCCCTCTCCTAGAGGGTCTGAGGGTGAGGGGAATGGTCTGGAGGCCAAGTCGAGCGATGGGCAAGCCTTTGAGTTTCGGGTTCTTCCCGTGGCTGCGGCTGGGGCGATCCCTGCTGCTTGTTGGCTTAGTGGTGTACGGCTACCTGCTCTGGCTGGGCTGGTTTCAATCGGAGCGGCTGATCTTTCTGCCCCGCCCCGCCAGCTACCAGGATGGGGATGCCATTCTCAAGCTCACCACCTCTGATGGCCTGCAGATTTCGGCGGTGTACCTGCCCAATCCCCAAGCCACCTATACCCTTCTCTACAGCCACGGCAACGCCGAGGACTTGGGAGATATCTTGCCTCGCCTAGTGGGCCTGCAGCAGGGAGGATTTGCCGTCCTAGCCTACGACTACCGGGGCTACGGCACCAGCGAAGGGATCCCTTCCGAGGCCGGCGCCTATAGGGACATTGAGGCGGCCTACGCCTATCTCATTGCCCAAGGGATCCCGCCGGAGCGGATTTTGGTCTACGGGCGCTCGGTGGGAGGCGGGCCCTCGGTTTACTTAGCAACCCAAAAGCCGGTGGGGGGCCTGATCCTGGAGTCGACCTTTGTAAGCACTTTTCGCGTCTTGACCCGCATCCCGCTGCTGCCCTTTGATCGCTTCGACAACCTCAGCCGCATTGCCCACATCAATTGTCCGCTGCTGATCTTGCACGGCAACCAGGATCGCCTGATCCCCTTCTGGCATGCCGAAGCTCTTTACCAAGCAGCACGGGATCCCAAGCGCTTAGTGGCCATTAAGGGAGCAGATCACAACAACCTGCTACAGGTGGCCGGAGATCGCTACCTGCCCCTTTTGCACCAATTTGTGGCCGAGCTGGTGGAGCCTAGCCGCTTCTCGGGGAAGTAGGGAATACTCAGCCGGCCTTTTGATTCAGCAGTTCTTGCAAGAGCTGCCGCGCCGGCTCCAGAAAGCGCACCACGTCGGGGTGATAGCTCCAGATTGGGTCGTTTTCAGGGAAAACCTCCAGCGAGAACATGCCCTGCACAGCTTTCAGGTAAGGCAGTAGGACGGCGTAGCTAGCCGACGTCAGACGAGATTGCAGAGACTTGTCCAGCAGCTCCAACATCTGCCGCACCAGCTCCCAGCCCACCTTCAGAGGGGGATAAAGCATTACGCAAAGGGGAAACAGCTCCTGCTGCACAGCGGCGAGGCTGCCTTCTAGGGCACAGAGGCCCAGGTACACCTGAAACATCTCCACATCACGGATGCTGGAAGCCCGCACTCCAAGATCTGTCAGGGGGCCACTCTCGCAGCAGTAGCCGCTGAAACGTTCTGCCACCTCGGCACAGATGAACTCAGCTACGCTGGTAACCATGGGTAACAGTTCCTGAATGGCCACTAGAGAAACAGAAGGACTGTCCCCCGCCTGGTCGGCAGCAGCCTGGTACATCTTCTGCAGCGGCATGTACAGGTGGTCGTCCATCACCTTCAAGTAGGGGTAGAAGAGGCTGCGCTCCTCAGGCAACAGGGCCTGCAGCAGCATTTGTCCGGTGTAGTGGAACTGCATGCTCAAGAAGCCGAGCACTCGCGGATCCCGCTCGCTGTAACGAGCCCGCAGTTGACCGCAGAGGGGCGCGATCTTCACCGAAAAGCGGGAGGGAGGGATGCCCTCCTCGCAGCTCTGGGCTGCCTGCTCAAAGAGACTTTGAGAGTCCTCCGCAATTTTCCAGGGATCGATTAAGTCCGGATCCAGTCCCTGCCGTGGTATTTCGGAAGCCAAGAGCTTTTCCGTTTTCGCCCAGGCCTGGGAGCTGGCAAAGCGCAGGGATCCCTTCACCCTGTCGGCTAGTTGCAGGCCTAGCGGCCCACCCCCAGCCGCCTGCGCCCTCAGCTTGTCTACATATTTTTGGGCCCACAGAGTGGCCAAGCTATAGATTGTGACTGTCTCCACGTTTTCCATTAGTTCTCCTGCCGGGGGGAACTAGGTTATCCAGCATACTCCTGGAATGCCACTGCTTGTTTAGAATGCTACCCCTCCTCGTTGCAGACCATAAAGAACTTAAAAGAACTTAAGGGGATGTCGGGATCCGCGCGTCCTGTTTGCAACGCAACCTAGCAGCGAAAAGCCCTTCCTGCTGCCGGCAAGGTGACGATGATCTTAAAATTACCTAAATCCGCTCGGAAAAGTGGGGTTTGTGTGGCAAGATCAAAAGAAATGGAATTGAAGGGTTTCGGATCCCTGTCTTACCGCACTGCATCTTAGGGAGGATAGAGCGTATGTCTCTCCGACTTGGGGACACTGCCCCTAACTTTACGCAAAAGTCCACCCACGGCGACATCGACTTCTATTCCTGGGCTGGGGATAGCTGGGTAGTGTTGTTCTCGCACCCTGCCGACTACACGCCAGTCTGCACCACCGAACTGGGCAGGGTTGCCAAGCTAATGCCCGAATTTGAGAAGCGGGGCGTGAAAGTGCTGGGCCTCAGTGTGGACGACGTGGACTCCCACGTTGGCTGGGTGAAAGACATTGAGGAAACCCAGAATGCCCAGGTGACCTATCCCATTTTGGCGGATGCCGACCGCAAGGTCTCCCAGCTCTACGGCATGCTGGATCAGACCAACCTCAACCAAGAGGGGCTGCCCCTAACCGTCCGGTCGGTATTTATCATCGATCCCAACAAGAAGATACGCCTAATCATCACCTACCCAGCCAGCACAGGCCGCAATTTCGATGAGATCTTGCGGGTCATTGATGCTCTGCAGTTGTCGGATAAGTACAACGTCGTTACCCCTGCTGACTGGAAAGATGGCGACGACGTCATCATCCCGCCTTCCCTGCAAGATCCAGAGGTGCTGAAAGAAAAGTTCCCGAAGGGCTACAAGGAGCTCAAGCCCTACTTGCGGGTCACCCCTCAGCCCAATAAGTAAGTCCAACCCACTTGGCAGGAAGGGATCCCTTCTTTGCTGGAGGCTGTGATCTCTTCCCCAGCTAGGATCCCCGGCCAGGGGATCCTTGTTAGTGTGGGCAGCGCTGCCCCAGCCTAAATTCCAACCC
The DNA here is from genome assembly GCF_047461755.1 of Synechococcus sp. R65.1. NCBI lineage: Bacteria > Bacillati > Cyanobacteriota > Cyanophyceae > Synechococcales > Synechococcaceae > Synechococcus > Synechococcus sp. R65.1. The sequence continues at coordinate 7,798 of NZ_JANSHU010000003.1, forward strand.
CAGCAAGTACCACCATCACCACCACCGCTGCAAAGATGATCAGGGCATAGAACTGGGCCTTGCCATTCTCCAGGTATTTCATCACCTCGCCGCCGACCATCGCCACCAGTCCCGTCAGGTTGACCACCCCGTCCACAATGCGGCTGTCCACTTCCAGCGCCTCCCGTGCCACAAAGCGGGTGCCCCGCACAAAGACGCGCTCGTAGAGGTCGTCGAGGTACCACTTGTTGAGGGAGAAGTAGTACAGCGGCTGCAGGCTGCGGGGGAAAGTGCTGGGATCAAGGCGCTTCTGCCAGTAGATGAGACCGGCCAGGGCAATCCCAATTAGCCCAATGCCCACCGAGCTGCCCGCCATGATGGCAAACTCCGTCCAGTTGAAGTGACCGCCGAGCACCCCCTGCCACTCGGCTGCCACCTGGGCCCAGGGGGAGCTGACCTCTGTTGCCGACTCGCTGGGCGGAGGGATGAACGCCTCGAAGCAGTTGGCAAAGGGAGTACCCACCAAGCCAATCAGCACCGAGGGAACAGCCAGCGCCACCAGCGGAATCGTCATCGACAGAGGAGACTCATGCGGCTTGGTGGCGTGACCGTGCCTATCGTGTCCGTCTTCCACAGCTTCAGGGTGGCTGCTGGGCTGGGGCTTTTCGTGGATGTTCATGGCTCCAGGCCCAAAGGCTGCCTCCTTCCCGGCAAACGCATAGGCAAAAGCTGGCACCGGTCGACCTTGGCTGACGGCTACCTCCTGGCGCAGTCTCAGGTTGGTGCCGCGGAACTCCCCTTCAAAGGTGAGGAAGTAGATGCGGAACATGTAGAAGGCAGTGATCCCTGCCGTAAGGAAGCCCACCCCCCAGAGGGCCGGGTTGTGCTCAAAAACTGAAGCCAAGATCTCATCCTTAGACCAAAAGCCGGCAAAGGGCGGGATCCCACAGATGGCCAGCGTGCCAATTAAGAACGTAATGGCCGTAACCGGCATGTATTTGCGCAGGCCCCCCATCAAACGCATGTCCTGGGCCAAAACCGGGTCGTGGCCCACCACTGCTTCCATACCGTGGATGACCGAGCCAGAGCACAGAAAGAGCAGCGCCTTGAAGTAGGCGTGGGTCATTAGGTGAAACAAGCTAGCCCCATAGGCACCGGATCCCATGGCCATGACCATGTAGCCCAGTTGGGAAATGGTGGAGTAGGCCAGGCCCTTTTTGATGTCGTTTTGGGTGATGGCAATGCTGGCCCCCAAGAAAGCCGTGCCTGCCCCCGTCCAGGCAATGAGATCCATGGCCAGCGGGATCCCTTCCAGCACCGGGAACATGCGCGCCAACAGGAATACCCCTGCTGCCACCATCGTGGCCGCGTGGATGAGGGCGGAAATGGGCGTGGGACCTTCCATGGCATCCGGCAGCCACACGTGTAGCGGAAACTGAGCCGACTTGGCCACCGGCCCCAAGAACACCAACACGGCAAAGAGGGCCACTAGGCTGCTGCTTACCGCCCCACTGGCCACCCTCTGTTCTAGATTGTGGGCCAGCTCCTCAAACCCAAAAGTGCCGGAGACCCAGTAAAAGCCCAAAATGCCTAGCAGCAGTCCAAAGTCCCCCACCCGGTTGACGACAAATGCCTTCTGGGCTGCCTCCGCTGCCGTCTGCCGGTCGTACCAAAACCCAATCAGCAGGTAGGAGCACATCCCCACCAGCTCCCAGAAAATGTAGATCTGCACCAGGTTGGGGCTAAGAACCAGACCCAGCATCGAGGAAGCAAATAGGCTCAGGTAGGCGTAGAAACGCACATAGCCGGGATCCTGAGCCATGTAGCCGTCGGAGTAGATCTGCACCAAGAAGGCCACCGTGGTCACCACCACCAGCATCATGGCGCTCAGGTGATCCACCACAAAGCCCATGTCGAGGGAGAAGGAGCCCGCCTGAGCCCAGCTAATGGTCTTGAGGACAGTCTCATGGCCTTGGAGTTGGCTGGCCAAGAGGGCAAAGGCGTGGACCATTGCCGTCCCCGTCGCAAATACACTCAAAAAGGCAGCCAGAGCCCGGTTGGCCCTTGTCCAGGCGTTGAACACCAAAATGCCCAAGCCAAGTAGAAAAGCTGCCACCAAGGGATAGACAGGGATCAACCAGGCGTATGTGTAGATAAATTCCATAGCCAACGGTGCTGAACGCGTCCTCTTGCCGGAGTAAACCCTCCCTGCTGGCCGGTGAGCATCTGCCTACGGGATAGAGGCTGGCAGTTGCTCTGGGGCTTCTGACATTGTAAATCTTTGCAACACAATCAACGCCTCTCCTGCAACAAGATGCCCTGGCAGGCGCTACAACTAGAGCCAAAGGCGGTCAGTGGTCTGGAGAAAAGCCCATGAGCCTAAACCTGGTGACCCTAGTGGGCCGGGCGGGTATGGATCCGGAAGTGCGCTACTTCGAGTCGGGCAAGGTGGTGTGTACCTTTAGCCTGGCGGTAAACCGCTTCCGCAAAGGTGAAGACAAGCCCGATTGGTTTAACCTGGAGCTGTGGGGGCGCACCGCTGAAGTGGCCGGAGAATATGTGCGTAAAGGCAGCCTCGTCGGGGTGACGGGCAGTCTTAAGTTTGAGCGCTGGAAAGATAGATCCACAGGCGAGGAGCGCCAGCGGCCCGTTATTGCCGTGGAGCGGCTGGAGCTGCTGGGATCCCGTCAGGATCGTGAGCCTGACCTACCGGTAGAGGAGCCGTTCTAAGTCCCCTCCAGCCGACGCTTGCACTCCCGCACCACCTCAGCCAAATCCTGGCTACACCAGGGGTAGCTTAAGGAAGGCCGCTGGATCACCAAGAGGGGGATCTCCAGGGTTTTGGCCACGGCCTGCTTAATGAGAAGACCGCCGGCTTCTCCAGAGTTCTTACTGATAACCACTTGGGGCTCTAGCTTCCGCCAAAGCTGCAGTTCCTCCTCAAAGCTAAGGGGCAAACGCCTGCCAATCACCCGCTCAGCAGCAATCCCAGCCTGCACTGCCTGGGAAACTGACTCCGGCAGCACCCGCGCGTACAACTGGCAGCGATTCTGCCAGGGGACAAACAAGGGCAACGGCTTCACCCCCACCGTCAAGAGCACCCGCCGTCCCGCCAGCACGCTCTCGGCTAGGACTGCCTGCCAGTCCGGCACTACCTGCACCCAGGGCTCTAGATTTTCCGAAGGGCGTTCGTAGCGCAGGTAGGGGATCCCAACTTGGGCTGTTACCTGAATGGCCAGTTGCGAGATCTGCTGGGCAAAGGGATGAGAGGCATCCACCAGCACGCCAATCCGGTACTCTCGCAGGAATTGTTCCAAAGATGCAGCTGAGAAGCAAGTGACCATCACCTGACCCGGCAAACCCTGGTAGAGCCGGCTGCCCCTTTCCGTGGTAACCGTGGCTATCCAGGGGATCCCTTCTTGACTAAGGGCCAGGGCTATGCAGCGGCTTTCACGGGTGCCGCCAAGGAGAGCTACCGCCCTTGACCTCCCGATTGAGCTCATGCCGTGTTGCCAAAGTTTTCTGCCCGTAGATACGATCGAGATCCAAAGGCTGGAGGCAGTTGACCATGATTGAGATGGAGGTGGCTGGGATTGCGGTTGATGCCGTTAACCAGAGCCCCATTGTCATCCTGCGCGATACCCATGGGCGTCGTGCTCTGCCTATCTGGGTAGGAAAAGCAGAAGCCAATGCCATTTTGCAAGCGTTGGATGATCAGAAGCCGCTCCGTCCCATGACCCACGATCTTATCCTCAACTCCTGGAAGGCCTGGGGAATCAAGCTGGAGCGGGTCATTATCCACGCCTTGCTGGACAACACTTTTTATGCGGTGCTGGTTACTGTTAGCGGTGACAAAAAGCAGGAGATCGACTGCCGTCCCAGCGATGGTATTGCCCTGGCTCTGCGAGCCCACGCCCCCATCTGGACGGTAGAGGAGGTCATTGCCGAAGCCTCGATCCCCATGAATCAGGATGCCGATGAAGCGGAGCGGGAGGCCTTCCGCAAGTTTGTGGAAAACGTAACGCCCAGAGACTTTATTCGCAACCGACCCCTCCCAGACTACCCGACGGATTCCCCCACAGAGGCAGACAGCTAAGTCACTGTCTTTTTTCCCCGTCTGCTGGAGTTGAGCTGGGTAGGGCAGGCGGTGGGCTGCCTGGAAAGCCTTTCTAAGGGTAGCCGCTAGGGGGACGTTTCCGCCTACAATCAAGCTAGAGCAGACCTTTTGAGCAAGCCATGCCAACTCTGGAGCGGCCCAACCCCCAGCAGCCCTACCCAGAACCGGTCTACCCCCGTCGCCCCACCCGCACGGTGGCAGTTGGCGAGGTGTTGATCGGCAGCCAGCACCCAGTGGTGGTGCAGTCGATGATCAACGAAGACGTGCTCAATATTGACGCGGCGGTGGCTGCAATTCGCCGGCTGCACGAAGCGGGCTCGGAAATCGTGCGGGTTGCCGTTCCCAGCCTGGCCCACGCCAAGGCCATGGAGGTCATTCGGGAGAGGCTGATTCAAACCTACAAGCCAGTGCCGCTGGTGGCTGACGTCCACCACAACGGTCTCAAGGTGGCCCTGGAAGTGGCCAAGTACGTCGACAAAGTGCGCATCAATCCTGGCTTGTTCGTTGTAGAGAAGCCGCAGCCGGGGCGCACGGAGTACACAAAAGCTGAACTAGAGGCCATCCGCAGCGAGATCCGCGAGGCTTTTGTCCCCCTTGTACAGGCCCTCAAAGCCCAGAACAAAGCCCTGCGCATTGGCGTCAACCACGGATCCCTCGCGGAGCGGATGCTCTTTCTCTACGGTGACACGCCTGAGGGGATGGTGGAGTCGGCTCTGGAGTATGCCGAGATCTGCGCTGAGCAAGACTTCCACAATGTAGTTCTCTCGTTCAAGGCTTCCCGTCCCCAGGTGATGTTGGCCGCCTACCGCTTGGCAGCTCGCCGCTTCGACGCCCTAGGGCTAAACTATCCCTTCCATCTGGGTGTAACCGAGGCTGGAGACGGAGAGTACGGCCGCATCAAGTCAGCGGTAGGGATCGGGACGCTCTTGGCTGAAGGGATTGGCGACACCATCCGCGTCTCTCTCACGGAAGCGCCGGAAAAAGAGATCCCGGTGGCCTACGGTATTTTGCAGGCTCTCAACCTGCGCAAGACCATGGTGGAATACGTGGCCTGTCCTTCCTGTGGGCGTACCCTCTTCAACCTGGAGGAAGTGCTGCAGAAGGTGCGGGCGGCAACCCAGCATCTGGTGGGCCTCGACATTGCCGTCATGGGCTGCATTGTCAACGGGCCTGGGGAAATGGCCGACGCCGACTACGGCTATGTGGGCAGGACGCCAGGAGTAATTTCCCTCTACCGCGGCAAAGAAGAAGTGAAAAGAGTACCGGAATCGGAGGCTGTCCAGGCTTTGATCGAGCTCATCAAAGCCGATGGTCGCTGGGTGGATCCGCCTGGAAGTCCCAACAATTAGCCAGCTCCCCTTCCTGTTAGCCTAGGAAGTACCTCGAGTAGCCGCCCTACTATGACCAGCACTCTTCGTCCCACTTTTAATACCGCCCGCTCCAGAGAGATCTTCGCCCGCGCCCAGCAGTTGATGCCCGGCGGGGTTAGCTCACCGGTGCGCGCCTTCAAGTCCGTGGGCGGGGATCCCGTCGTGTTTGACCGAGTCTCAGGGGCCTACGCCTGGGATGTGGACGGCAACCAGTACATTGACTACATCGGCAGTTGGGGACCAGCCATTGTGGGCCACGCTCACCCTGAAGTCATCGAGGCATTGCGGCAGGCTCTGGAGAAAGGCACCAGCTTTGGCGCCCCTTCTGTTCTGGAAAACGAGCTGGCGGAGCGGGTGATCGAGGCGGTGCCCAGCGTGGAGATGGTGCGCTTTGTGAACTCCGGCACCGAAGCCTGTATGGCAGCGCTGCGCCTGATGCGAGCCTACACGGGCCGGGAAAAGGTGATCAAGTTCGAGGGCTGCTACCACGGCCATGCGGACATGTTCTTGGTCAAGGCTGGCTCGGGAGTGGCTACTCTGGGCCTACCGGACTCGCCAGGGGTGCCCAAGGCGGCTACTAGCGCTACGCTGACGGCTCCCTACAACGACCTAGAGGCGGTCAAGGCGCTGTTTGAGCAGTATCCTGATTCGATTGCCGGCGTGATCCTCGAGCCGGTGGTGGGCAATGCTGGCTTTATTCCACCGCAGCCAGGCTTTTTGGAAGGCTTGCGCGAGCTCACCCGAAAGTATGGCGCTCTGCTGGTGTTTGACGAGGTGATGACCGGCTTTCGCATCAGCTACGGTGGCGCCCAGGGCAAGTTTGGCGTCATCCCTGACCTGACCACCCTGGGTAAGGTCATTGGCGGTGGCCTGCCGGTAGGCGCCTATGGCGGTCGGCGGGAAATCATGGAGATGGTAGCGCCCGCGGGGCCAATGTACCAGGCGGGTACGCTGTCCGGCAACCCTCTAGCCATGACTGCCGGCATCAAGACGCTCGAGATTTTGCGCCGCCCAGGCACCTATGAGTATCTGGAGCGCATTACTGAGAAGCTGCTGACAGGGCTGCTGGAGATTGCCCGGGAGACTGGGCACGAAATGTGCGGAGGTTATCTGCCGGGCATGTTCGGCTTCTTTTTCACTGCCGGCCCAGTGCGCAACTACGAGGAAGCCAGGCAGTCAGACTTGCAAAAGTTTGCCCGTTTTCACCGCGGCATGCTGGAGCGGGGGGTGTATCTGGCGCCCTCGCAGTTTGAGGCGGGCTTTACTTCCCTGGCCCACACGGAGGCGGATGTGGAAAGAACCCTGGAGGCAGCGCGAGAGGTGCTGCGGGCCCTCTAGGCTCCTGCACTCGCTCTGGGCAGCGTTGGATTGGGGAGACCAGAGCCAGGTTCTTCCCTGGAGGCGGCTTAACGCTCTTCCCAGCCTTGGAGGGTAGGGGTTCTTCCTCTTGGCAAGCTACAGGGAGTGCATAGGGGTGCCCTAGGCAGAGGCCACTGCCCCTGGGAGGCGCCGTTGCTCCAGCCCTCGTTCTTCAAATACGGCTAGAGGCCAGCTCCAGCTTGTGGAGAACTTTGCCTAGCGCCTTGCGCAGGACTCGAACCTGCAACCATCGACTTAGAAGGTCGGTGCTCTATCCATTGAGCTAGCAAGGCAGAATCCAGAGCCATTATAGCCTTGGGAAGCTTGCCTACCGGAAGGTCGGTCCCCCCAAGGGTCGTCAAAGAACCTTTAGCCCTATGATGACAAGGGCCTGCTTTCAACAGGTGCTTTCTACGCCTACAGGAGGGATCCCTATGCCACTGCCCCCTGATCCTAGCTTCGTTGAGGAGAAGAAAGCCGTTCGCGTCCCTCCCGGCCTGGAATCCCTCTCGCCGGCGGCTAGACGCTTGCTGCGGCTCTACCACGGCGGCAGTTTCGTCTTTTTGGGCCTGCTGTGGCTGTTGGTCGGGATCCCTAGTCTTTGGGCGCTGCGGGCAGATCTCCTCCGCCTCTGGCAACACTTTACCTGGACGGGCCTGCGCTATGCCCTCTTTTACCGCCCTAGCTGGCCCACCTTTGGCCTGTTGCTTTGCGTCAGTTTCACCGTAGGGATCCTAGTTGCCCAAAGCCGCTACGAGCTGTTTGGGCTTTACCCCTTCGAGCGCCGGATGCTGGAGCAACAGTCCCGCTGGATCCTGTCTTTGCCTGCCTGGCACCCTCTGCGGCGCTGGCTGGTGTGCACCCTGGATCCCCGCTAACAGAAGGCATCCCGGCTGGCAAGGCCTCCCAGATGCTGACCTAGGAGGAGCTAGGAGCAGCAGCTATCGAGCGTTGCACAATCCGGGACAGACGAGCCTTACGACGAGCGGCGGTGTTTTTGTGCAGCACACCTTTTTGGGCCGCCTTGTCGATGCGGCTAAAGGCAGCGCTCATTGCCGCCTGGATCTCCTGCAGGGTTTCCGGCTGAGGGTTGGCCGCGTAGGCAGAAGAGAGAGAGATCACCTTCTTCATGAGCGCGCGCACCATGGCCTTGGTAGCCTTGTTGCGCAGTCGGTTTCGCTCGGCAATCTTGAGGCGCTTGATAGCGGATTTGGTACGTGGCATGGTTGAAAGGGAAGAACAGCGAAGATCCAGCATACCATCCCCCTCCAGCCGTCGGACGGGATCCCCATGTTTTGCGATTGCAGCTCCCTCATCCAGTTCAACCCGCCTGCCCTTTTCTATGGGGTTGCCGTTTGCGACTTGGATCGGGACGGGGCTTTTGAGCTATTTGTGTGTGGCTTCCGCGGCCCGAACCGGGTTTTGAAGTGGAACGGCCAGGCGCTGGTGGATCTGGTGGACGACACCCTGGCCGATGCGGGGCGCATGGCCATTGGGGTAGCTGCTGGCGACTTTGACGGTGACGGCCAAGAAGAACTCTACGTTTTGAATACCGATACTTTCGGCGGGCGCAAGCGCTTTGGGGATCGCCTCTTCGACTGGCAGGGCTCCCGCTGGGTGGATCTGTTCTCGCTGCCCCACAACCAAGATGCCCTCAACCTCACGGCCGGACGCTCGGTGGCCTGTGTGGATCGCCTGGGCCAGGGACAGTACGGGTTCTTCGTCGCCAACTACGGCGGCCCCATGCGTCTTTACGAGCTGGGCTCCAACCAGATGATCGCTGATGTAGCGCCCGAGGCGGGGGTGAACCGGATTACAGGTGGGCGAGGGCTGGTGGCCGTGCCTCTGGTCTCCCAGCGGATGGATATTTTCGCCGTCAACGAGCAGGGGCCCAATTTTTTGTTCCGCAACCGCGGGGATGGCACCTTTGAGGAAATCGCCGCCGAGGTGGGGCTGGCGGATCCCAACGAGCACGGGCGCGGCGTGGCAGCAGTGGATCTGGATGGGGACGGGCGGCTGGACTTGGTGTACGGCAATTGGGAAGGGCCGCATCGCCTCTGGATCCAAACCCCCAGTGGCATTTTCAAAAACGTGGCTCCCCCCGAGCTGGCCAGGCCCTCCCGCATCCGCACGGTCATCGCTGCCGACTTCGACAACGACGGCTACCCGGAGCTGTTTTTTAACAACATCGGTGAGCCCAACCGCCTGTTTGGCTGGCGCTCCGGCTCCTGGCAGGCTATCGATATTGGGGAGGCGGCTGAGCCCCAGGGACTGGGGACAGGCGCAGCGGTGGCGGATGTGGATGGGGATGGGCGCCTGGAGCTGCTCATTGCCCACGGGGAATCGGGCGCCCAGCCTCTAAGCTTTTACCGGCCCCTGGCTAATGCCAATAACTGGCTGAGGGTCTTGCCCCTAACTCGCCAGGGATCCCCAGCCCGCGGCGCTCTGGTGCGGCTAGTAACTCCTGGCCGCCTGCAGATTCGGCCCATCGATGCCGGCAGCGGCTACCTCTGCCAAATGGAGCCGGTGGCCCACTTTGGCCTGGGATCCGAGACGGTGGTCAAGGAAATCCAGATCCAGTGGCCGGACGGGAAGGAGGTGCAAGTGGTCAACCCCCCCGTTAACCAGCTCCTGCGGATCCCCTATCCTGGCTAGTCGCTAATCTGAAACATCGAACCCCACTTGGTGGGCAACTTGGATTCTGGCCTAGATCTGCTGCCAGCGATCCCAATCTGTGATCATTGATGCAGCGTAGCCCCGCCCCATAGAGAAGTTGGGCTTTTTGACTGAGGTTGAAGCTGTTGGTGTGAGGGCCACATCTGAGCCCAGCCTGAGCAGAGGTTCGCCGTTGGTGAGGCGAAAACCATCGATCCCCAAGGGCAAAAACACCTCTCGAACCAGCGTGAGAATTTCTTCATCGGTCAAGCGCGCTGGGGCTTGCAGCCAGGTCAACTCTGCCTCGGCAGGCGCCAAACATAAAGCCGCTGGAAATAGCGCACCTGCTGGCTAACTAGCTCCTGCGGATCTCTATCCTATTCAGCTCTCCTGGCTTGATCTTTGCAGCGGCTTAGGTGCCGCAGCATGTAGCTTTCGAGCAGCATTCAGATCCCTGTCGATCTCCAGGCCGCACCTTTCACACCGAAACACCCGCTGGCAAAGTGGCATCTTCTGTCGGTGCCCACGCCGTGAACACAGTTGGCTGGATGGATAAAACCTATTCACCACCACCAACTGACAGCCGTAGAGTTGGGCCTTGTACTCTAGCTGTCGCCGTTCGCGATAGCGGGACGGAGTCCTTAACTCATAGAAGCCACAATCGGCTAAAGATCCGGCCAGGCGGTGATTCTTGAGGAGGTTTTTTACCTGCAAGTCCTCAATCACCACCACCCGGTACTTCTTGGCCAAGTAGCTGGTCAGCTTGTGCAAGTTGTCTAGTCGTATGTCCGCCACCCGTTTGTGGGCCCTAGCAAGCTGCACCACTGCCTTCTTGCGGTTGGCGGATCCCTTTTGCTTGCGACTCAGCCGCCGATGCAGCCTCACCAAGCGCTTCTGGGCTTTGCGGTAGGGCTTGGGGTTATCAAACATTTCCCCACTGGCGCAGGTGGCCAGCTGGTTCACGCCCGAGCCCACCCCCACCCCATCCCCCGTCTCCTCAACCTGCGGAGACAGGGCCTCGTACTTGTTCGCTTCAGCGGTGCGTAGCACTTAAGAGATGTACCACCGCCCAGCCCGCAGGCTGATCACGACGTTCTGGGGGGTGGCAGTAGGGGGGATCTCCGCACAGCGTAACCAGCCACTCACCAAGCGGGCCGGAGGCCTTAGATAGGTACCTTGATGCGGTTGCCGGAGATGTGGATGTTGCCTTCGAGATAAAAGCTGTCCCGTACCCCCTTGCGCTTGAAGCGGGGAAACCGGCCCAGTCCACTCCGCCAGCGTTTGTTCGCGTCAGCGGCGCGTAGCGCGCAGGCTTGCTCTAAGCTGCGGAGTGCCTGCTGCGGGGCGCACTTGGAGACTTGGTAGTACCAGGGGTTGGCCTTCTTGACCCCCACCACCAGCCGCTTGTGCAGGTCGTTCGCGACAGCGGTGCGGAGCACTTTGGCCGTGGGTAGTTTCGGCTTGGCCTCAATGGCCTGTTGGCAGATGGCCAGGCCCTAGTTGTAGGCACGGCGGGCTACACCGGCATGTTGGGCTGTCAGTGTCCGCTGTTTGTTGTTGAGCCTGAGCTCAGTCTTGCTCGCGTTAGCGGCGCGGAGCGCAAAGCCTAGCAGCACTTGCCCCCTAGAGGAACCCTGTCCCGCTAGCACGAGGAGGAATTCACTTCAGCTTTCGTGAGCCTTGAGGCCTGCCGTTGTTATTAAGATTCTCAGTGTGTTGGCATGAGCAGTGATAAGCTTCTCGGCCTGCTGGTGTCGGCCCTCCCAAAGCTCTGGTTGCAGCTCTTGGGGGACAGATTGGTCTGGACAACCCAGCTTTCTCTGTCAGGTTGCAAGAGGCGGCATTTCTCGAGGGCGAGCAAAGCCCTTTGAGCTGTTCTCATCCCGGATAAAAGCCGAGATTTACCACTTGCTCAAGAGTGTAGGGGCACTCGGCGGGCAGGTCGTCTTCAGCAAGCGGTGTTTCCTTTACTACGAGCAGGATCCCGTCTTGGTAAGCCTCTGCCAGAGCTGCCGCCAGCTCCGGTTTGAGGCTAGGACTCTCTTTGAGGAGTCGCTGAATTTGGCGGCGTTGCTCGCTAAGGGTTGCTCGCCAGCTTTTACCTCGCAAGTGAGGTTGGAACTGCCATTTCAGCAAATGGCCTAGCAGGATCCCCAGTCGATTGACCAGTTCCCGGCGCTCCTGCCTGCCCAAAGCCTCAATTTCCTCTGCCAAATGAACTCTGTCCAGTCGCTCCAACTGCCCCGACCTCAGCAGTGCCGCCTGCTCCTGGGTCCAGGCATAGAAGTCGCGCTCGTAAAGCTGCATACTCACTCCTATTTTTCAGGGTAAAAGCTGGGATCCATCACTTGCTCAAACGTGTAGGGACACTGATCAGGCAAATCCTGTAGAGAGAGGGGCGTTTCTCTCACCACCAGGAGCAGTCCTTTGCGATAGGCCTTCTCCATCGCTTCAGCTAGATAAGATTTGAGGCTGGGACTCTCCGCAATGAGTTCCTGGATATCCTGCCGCTGTTCGATGATCGTAGCCTGCCAGCTTTTACCGCGAAGCTGGGGCTGAAACTGCCACTTGAGGAGGTGTCCCAGCAGGATCCCCAGTCGATTGACCAATTCGCGGCGCTCCTGTCTGCCCAAAGCCTCGATTTCCTCTGCCAAGTGCTCAGTATCTAGCTGCTCCAGTCGGCCCGATCTCAGCAGCGTCGCCTGCTCCTGGGTCCAGGCATAGAAGTCACGCTCGTAAAGCTGCATGTCCACCCCCGTCTGGTTTCAGCTGCTGGGCCTTGCCTGTGAAAAGATTTGTTTGAGCCAAGAGTCCGCTAGACTAAAACCTGGACATCCCTTTTGCAACTCTCACTTCTATGGCCGACCCTCTCACCCCTCAGGTTAGCGAGCGCATCTGCAAGCACATGAACGAAGACCACGCCGATGCCCTAGCGCTCTATGCCAGAGCCTTCGGTCAGGTGGAAGGGGTGACCCAGGCCCGCATGCAGGCTATTGACTCGGAAGGGATGGATTTGCAGGTAGAGGTTGACGGGACCATACAAACGCTGCGCATTCCCTTTGATCACCCTCTCAAGGATTCCGAAGATGCCCACCACACCCTGATTGCCATGTTGAAACAAGCACGCGCTCGGGTTAAGCAGGGCAGTGTCTAGGCTGAGTCTCCTTGCCCGTGCATCCGTCTGCCTCAAGTAGCTAGCCGAGGCCCCGAGCAAGGGACGGATCTAGGTAGCCTGCTGCAGGAGCAGATCTAGCTTGCCCTGGGCCTCAAGGGCGTAGAGGTCGTCGCAGCCGCCGATGTGCTGGTTGTTGATAAAAATCTGGGGTACCGAACGGCGCCCGTTGGCCCGCTTGGCCATCTCCGCTCGCGCTGCCTCGTCCCCATCGATGGCGTATTCGATGTACTTGACTCCCTTACGGTCTAGCAGCTGCTTGGCGCGAATGCAGAAGGGACAAAAACGCCATGTGTAGATCTCAACAGCCATAGGGAGAGAACGAACGCTTTCACATAGCTTAACATTTCAGTTGGCCTTCTTCCAGTTGTGGCCGATTTGAATATCCACCACCAGCGGTATGGAGAGGGGCACTGCCCCTTCCATTTCTCTTTGAATGAGTGGCTGTAAGTCCTGCCATTCTGAGGGCTCTACTTCAAACACCAGCTCGTCGTGAACCTGCAAAAGCAAACGCGAGCGAAAGTTCTGCAGCTTTTCCTGCAGGCGAACCATGGCCACTTTGATGATGTCTGAAGCGGATCCCTGAATGGGGGCGTTCACGGCAGCCCGCAGCTCAGCTTGCTTGCGATGGCCCGACAGCTGAGACAAATTGGGGAAATAGCGACGGCGGCCCAAGATGGTTTCCACATAGCCATGTTCTTCCACAAAGGCTTGGGTGGCGCGGAGATAGGCAAAAACGCCGGCATAGCGCTCGTTAAATCGCCGCAAAAATTCCTTGGCTTCTGCCAGAGATACGCCAGCAGTGCGGGCAAAACGCTGCGCCCCCATGCCGTAAATAACTCCATAATTGATTGTCTTGGCAAGGCGACGTTCTTCGCTAGTTACCTCTTGTTTTTCAAAGAGCAAGCGAGCAGTAAGGGTGTGCACATCTTCCCCTGAGCGAAAGCCCTCGATGAGCGTTGGCTCTTGGCTGAGGTGGGCCAAGATGCGCAGCTCAATTTGCGAGTAGTCAGCCGAGGCCAATAGCCACCCCTCCTGGGGAATGAAGGCCTGGCGAATGCGGCGGCTGAACTCGCTGCGGATGGGGATGTTTTGTAGGTTGGGGTTAGAGGAGCTGAGTCGGCCAGTAGCGGTAACAGTCTGGTTGAAGTTGGTGTGCACCCTGCCTGTGTCGCGTCTTACCAGAGCTGGCAGCGCGTCCACATAGGTGGATTTGAGCTTGGCCAGAGTGCGGTACTGGAGAATCGTTTCAACAACTGGGTGATCTCCTTCCAGCTTCTCCAAAACCGAAGCATCGGTGGAGTAGCCGGTGGCTGTCTTGCGAGTTTTTCGGATATCTAGCTTTAGCTTTTCAAAAAGCAGGGATCCCAGTTGCTTGGGAGAGTTGAGGTTAAAAACCTCGCCTGCTTGGGCGTAGGCTTTCTGCTCCAGCGTTTGCAGCTCTTTTTCCAGTTCCTGAGAAAACTGCTTGAGAAACTCAGTGTCGATGCGGATGCCGACCCACTCCATTTCTTCCAAAACGTGAGCCAAGGGCAGCTCCACCTGGATAAAAAGATTCCAGAGGCGTGGGTCAGTTTGCTGTAGCTTTTCGGTGAGGATGGGCACCAAACGATAGGCGCAGTAGGCGTCGGTTCCGCAATATTCTGCCACTTTGGCAATGGGCAGATCGGCAATGGAGTCTGCTTTGCCCAGCAGCTTTTCATAGCTGGTGGTGGGTAAATTTAGATAGGTAGCTGCCAAATCAGCCAAGTTGTGGCTAGCTTCTGGATTGAGCACATAGCTAGCCAACATGGGATCAAATTGGATCCCTTGTAGGCGAATGCCATGAGCGCGAAAAATGCTGAGATCATACTTGCAGTTTTGCAGGCTTTTGGGGCGACTGGGATCCTCCCAAATGGGCTGTAGGCTCTGTTTGACTAGGTTCCAGTCCAAGTTGGATCCCTGGCGGTGGCCAATGGGCAAATAGGCAACATCCCGCTCCGACCAACAGCAGCCAATCCCCACCAGTTGGGCGTCGCGGGGATCTAGACTCGTGGTTTCCGTGTCCCAGGCTACGATCCCGGAGCAGGCCAACAGCTCCTGCCGCAACCGCTCCAACTGCTCAGGGGTATCCACAATGCGTACCGGCGGCAGAGAAGGGGGGGGATGTGCAGCAAAATCAAACCAAAGGGCCTCGTCGTCGGCAGAGCCATTCTTTGAACCTGTCCTGGCTTCAGGGACTTGGGCTGGGATCCCGCCCAAAGTGGCTTGCAGCTTGCGCACTTGAGCAATGAAACTGCGAAACTCTAGTTTCTCCAAAAGCGGCAGCACTTCCGCCGGGTCAAACCCGGTCAGCCTCATGCTCTCCCAGTCGGGCAAAAGGGGGACATCACAGCGAATCCGAGCCAGAAATTGGGAGTGCTGGGCTGCGGTGATCCCTTCCTTGAGGTACTGCTGGACTTTGCCAGGGATCTCCTCCAGATGGTTGAAAATCTCCTCCAAGCTGCCGTAGCGCTGCAAGAGCTCTGCCGCTCGCTTGGGGCCGATCCCCTTGACGCCGGGAATGTTGTCGGAGGGGTCACCACAGAGGGCTTTGTAGTCGACCACCTGCCAAGGCCAGATGCCCAATTTCTCTTTGACCTCTTGGGGGCCAAATTCGCTGACGCGATCTTTGCTGTTGAGGTGCAGAACCCGAATTCTTCCCTCGCGGTCAATCAATTGAAACAGATCCTGGTCGCCGCTTAAGATCTGCACCCGATACTCTTGGGGGGCAAGCCTACAGAGTGTACCCAGAATATCGTCGGCCTCAAAGCCGGGCACTGCCAAAATCGGAATGCGCAGCGCCGCCAACACCTGCCTGAGGTTTTCCACATCCTCAATAAACTCCGGCGGCGTTTCCGGACGGCCTGCTTTGTAGGTTTCATCGGCCTCGTGGCGAAAGGTGGGCTGCCGGGTATCAAAGGCAACAGCTATGTGGGTGGGGGGGTATTTCTCCAAGACCTCCAGCAGCGATTTCAAAAAGCCAAAGCTGACACTGGTCGGGATCCCAGTGGAGGTGCGCAAGCCCCCCTCGCGGCTATGGGCAAAGGCGTAAAAAGAGCGGTAGGCCAGGGAGTGGCCATCGACCAAAAGGAGCGTCTGAGGGTGGGAAGCCATCGGCCAAGACCAAGAACTGAGTCCAGCCTATCGTTTGCTGCCCCCTAGGGCCGCCAGGGAAACTGGCGAAAGTTGGGAGGACGCTTCTCCAAAAAAGCGCGTCTGCCCTCGGCAGCTTCCTCGGTCATGTAATACAGGAGCGTCGCGTCTCCCGCCAGCTCCTGCAGTCCCATCTGGCCGTCGCAATCGGCGTTGAAAGCAGCCTTGAGGCAGCGGATGGCCAGAGGACTGTGTTGGAGGATCTCCCGCGCCCAGCGGATCCCTTCGGCTTCCAGTTCCTCCACCGGCACCACCGCATTGACCAGGCCCATCTCCAGGGCTTGCGCTGCGGTGTACTGGCGGCAAAGAAACCAGATTTCGCGCGCTTTTTTTTGTCCCACCACCCGCGCTAGGTAGCTGGCCCCAAAGCCGCCGTCAAAGCTGCCCACCCGTGGCCCGGCCTGGCCAAAGATGGCGTTGTCGGCAGCGATGGTCAGGTCGCAGATGAGATGCAAAACATTGCCCCCACCAATGGCGTAGCCGGCCACTAGGGCAATCACCACCTTGGGCAGGGAGCGGATGATGCGCTGCAGGTCCAAGACGTTAAGACGGGGAACCCCAGCCTCATCCAGGTAGCCGGCCTCTCCCCGCACGCTCTGATCCCCGCCGGCGCAGAAAGCATACTTTCCATCCGTGTGGGGCCCGGCGCCCGTCAAGAGCACGACTCCAATACTGGGATCCTCCCGCGCATCCAGAAAGGCATCAATCATTTCGACGATGGTCTTGGGGCGGAAGGCATTGCGCTTGTGGGGCCGGTTGATGGTGATCTTGGCAATGCCATCCGTCTTCTCGTAGAGGATGTCTTCGTAGAGCTTGGCCGTCTGCCACATGGTGTCCAGAGTCCCGACTGCCCTCCCATTATCCCGCTAGGGGGTGGCCCGGAGGAGGGATCCCAACAGCCCTTCCAGGGTGTACTCCTGAGCCACCACATCTACCCGCCCTAAGACCTTCTTGCAGGTTTCCGCCGTTTTGGGGCCGATGGCAGCAATCTGGACCGGTGGATCCCAGACTTCAGGGCCTAGCCCTGCCTGGCGCAGGAGGTGGGCAAAATGCTGCACCGTTTTGGAGCTGGCAAAGGTGAGAATATCCACCTGGCGATCTTTGAGAGCCTCCACCACCTGGGGATCCGCCGCTGCCGGACAGGTCGATTGATAAGCGGCCACCTCCACCACCTCGGCTCCGCGTTGCCGCAGCCCTTGCACCAGCTCCTCCCGTCCTCCGGATTCGACGCGGGGAAAGAGGATGCGCTGCCCCTGCACCGGCTCCGGCCAAATGGGCAGCAAGGCTTCGGCCACAAACGCGGAGGGCATCAAATCTGGGCGGATGCCGTACTGCGCTAGCGCCGCCGCCGTTTTGGATCCCACCACCGCCACTTGCAGGGAGTGGAGCGCCCGGCTATCTCGCCCCTGCTGCTGCAGCCGCTCGAAAAAAGCCTGCACCCCATTGGCCGAAGTCAGCAGCAGCCAGTTGAACTGTTGCAAGTTGGCAATGGCGGTGTCCAGGGGATCCCAACTGCTAGGAGGCTGGATCACCAGGGCAGGCATCTCCACCACCCGCGCCCCCTGAGCCCGCAGCAGCTCGCGAAAAGCCGGCGACTGCCCCTCAGCACGGGTGACCAGCACCGTCTTGCCTGCCAAAGGAGCCGGTGGCGGCAACGGTGGGATCCCCAGCAAAAATTCCTGCCGCAGCCGCACCACCTCGCCCACTACCAAGAGCGCCGGCAGCTTCTCCCCAGCTTCTAGCTCTCCTCCTTCCCCTTGCTGCAGCTCCGCCAAGGTGCCCACCCAAACCCGCTGCTCCGCCTGCCCCGCCCCCCAGATCAGGGCCACTGGGCGGTCTGCCGGGATCCCAGACTCCAGCAACCGGGTGCCAATGGATTGCCGCTGCCGGGATCCCATCAAAATCACCAGCGTATCCAACTGGGCCAGAGCGCCCCAGGGCAGAGCTTCCAGCTCATGGGCAGTCAGCACGGCAAAGGCGCGGCTCAGGTGTTTATCGGTCAACGGGATCCCAGCCCACAAAGGGCCGGCTAGGGCCGACGACAAGCCTGGCCAGATCTCAAACGGACAGCCTGCCTCCCGCAGGGCCTGCACTTCCTCACGGGCGCGGCCAAAGATCAAGGGATCCCCCGACTTGAGGTGGACCACCTGCTTGCCTTCTCGGCAGCGCTGGATGAGCCAGCGAATGCCCTCCTGCAAACCCGCTTCTCCGGAACGTCGCCACACCTGGGCCTGCGGGGACAACTCCGCCAACAAGCGCTCGTCCACCAGCTCATCCACCCAAACCGCCTCGGCCTGCCGCAGGATCTCCAGCGCCCCTTGCGTCAGACCCGCCCGCCCGCCCAGCCCCGCTCCCACCAGATACACCTTGCCCATGGGGATGTGTTGCTGTCTCTGGTCTCAACTATCCCATCCTGCCGCAAAAGCAGGATCTTAGCCCCCTCTCTCCAATCTTCCAGCTAGGCTAAGAAGAGCCCTGCCCCTTGACGGAAAAGCGTGGAAGCCCATGGCGAACGCCGTTGCAAAGCCTTGGCCGCGCCGGCAGTTTCTGGCTGCTGGAGCTGCTCTACTGGCGGTGGGAGCGGGATCCCGCCAATCCCGGCCTCTGCGGCTAGTAACCAACTGGTATGCCCAAGCCGAACACGGCGGCTTCTACCAAGCCCTGGCCCTGGGCATCTACGCCGACTACGGCCTGCAGGTAGAAATCCGCATGGGGGGAGCAGCGGTCAACGTGCTGCAACTCCTGGCGGGGGGGGCAGCAGACTTCGTCCTCGGCGGCAGCCCTGACGCCCTGGCTGCCCTGCAATCCGGGATCCCCGTGCTCACCGTGGCCGCCTTTTTCCAGAAGGATCCCCAGTGTCTTTTGGCCCATCCGGGGGTGGGCATCGAGCGCCTAGAAGACCTGCGGGGCAAGCCCATCTGGGTCTCTCCAGGGGCCAACCTCACCTACTGGCCTTTCTTGCGGGCCAAGTTTGGCTTTACCGACGAGCAAAAGCGCCCCTACAACTTCAGCCTCACCCCCTTCCTGCTGGACAAATCCTCTGCCCAGCAGGGCTATGTCACCTCCGAGCCCTTCCGCGTGCGCCAGGAGGGCGGCTTTGATCCGGTCGTCTTCCTGCTGGCCGACTACGGCTATTCCCCTTATGCTACCACCCTGGAGACCACCCGCCCCTTTGCCGAACGACACCCTGAGGAGGTGCGAAAATTTGTGGCCGCCTCCATCCAGGGCTGGCAGAGCTACCTGGAGGATCCCCGCCCCGGCAACCGCCTCATCCGCCAGGACAACCCCAACATGAGCGAGGCCCTTCTGGCCTATGCCCACCAAGCCCTGCAAGACTACAACCTCCTCACCGGCGGCGACGCCGCCACCCTGGGGATCGGCGCCATGACCCACCAGCGCTGGCAGACCTATTTTCAGGAAATGGTTGCCCTGGGAATTGTCGAAGCTGGCCTGAATGTCCGCCAGGCCTACAGCCTCGACTTTCTCCCCGGCCCCACCGCCTGAGGGATCCCACCTCCCTCCATCACCGCCAAGCTCTGCAGCCGCGGCGATCCCTGCATCGCCAGCTCATGGCGCCGGTGCATCTGCTCTGTCAGCAGGTAGGCCAGAGGCGGGTAGCCGCTCAGCCGCTGCCGCGGGTGGGGCAGACGGTCGTTGCCAAACGTGCGGCGGTATTCCTCCGAGTCGATAAAGGCATTGACCATGGCTTGAAAGCCCTGGCGCACCAGAATGTTGTGATAGGCCGCCACCTCCTCCCTGCTGGCCGGCGCCCGTCCCAAAAAGTGCTTAAAAGCCTGCTCCACACAGCGGGTGTTGCAGCCGGCACTGAAAAAGAGCTGCCGGTAGAGCCGGGATCCCCCAATTTGGCGAACCAAGCGCTTGATCCCAATTCGGCCCCGCAAGAAGTCCTGCTCGATCTTCTCCAGCTCTCCCGCCTTCTCGTGCTGGTAGGGCTGGCGTTCCAAAAGCTGTTGGTAGGCGGCCCGCAACAGGTTTTGCAACAGTTGCGGATCCCGCTGGCGTAGTTCCATAGCGATAGCTCCCAAGCAACGCGACCGACAAAAAGCGATTAGCCAAAAGATCGACTTAAAGAAACGATGAAGATAGAGTTGCTCGATAACTTTTACAGTCGGCAGTAGCCCGATCCAAAAATTGTCAATGCCAACCTGGAACCCAATCGAGCAAAAGCCCTACTCAAGATTTATCTTGTCGATAAGATGAACTGGGGAAGCTTGCGATAAATATTTACGAGAAGGCCACAGTTTTCTCGGGTTTACGTGATTCTACTTTCCAGCTTTCTGGATGGATAACTTTTCCGTATCTACTCGTAGTTAAAGATTATGACATTTTGATTCTTCCAGCCTGGTCAAAATCCAGAATACGAGTAGAAACTGATTTTCCGCTTGCATTGCTTTTGCGGCAGGGCGTGCCTGTCGGCAGAGGTTTTGTTTGCTTTGAACTTGGGGATCCCGCCTATGGTGAAACAAATCCGGCTAGAGCCCCTATCCCGCGTCTCGGAGGTGGATACCTACAGCAATTTGCTGTCGGCCATTTTGTCGGAGGAGCTGCAGGTTTCGCGGGAATGCAACGGTCGCGGCCTCTGCGCCACCTGTCATGTTTACGTCAAAGAGGGAATGGAAAGCCTCACTCCCATCACCCCCCGCGAGGCCAAGACTCTGGAGACCATTACCAGCGCCCGCAGCAATTCCCGGCTGGCCTGTCAGGCGCGGGTGGTTTCCGATGGCGTGGTGGTGGAGCTGCCGCCGGGGATGTACGTGAACTCGCTGAGGGATATCGAAGTGCTCATCGGTCGGCGGGCCGAACAAGACCTGCTGCACCCACGGACGGGGAAGGTTTTGGTGGAGCAGGGCAAGATCATCACTCGCTCTACTGTTAAGCAGCTAGAAAATGAGGACTTCCGCATCATTGGCAATACGCTGGCCCAAACTCGGGAAGTTTGATGGATTGTCGATATTCAGGGATCCCTTGAGCTCGGCAGGTGTTGTTTTATAAACAATCAAACAAGAGTTGAACAATGTTGGATTCCTCAGATAGCTGACCAAGTTTATCGAATGCTTAGCCATTCATTTTGTTGACTCATTGGCATTGTCTGGCCCAGTTGATCCCTACAAATCCCACCAAATCCTGTTGCTTTGCAATCTAGAATTATCCATTTTTTATCAGGAGAGCGCCATGGCCACCACATCTCGACCGGATCCCCGTCCCGCAGTCACCATGCCGGTGGGCCGCGACAAGCACGCTCACTACAGCTACCGCGATTTCTTCCGCTTTAACCGAGAGCAAGGCACGATTATCGACTGGAATAACACCCAAAACCTGCTGCTTAGCGAAGACTTCATTGTCGGCCTGCAGGCCGGCCTAGAGCGGGAAGTGGGCGATGCCTCTGCGGCGGTGATGTACACCATCGGCAAGGAGTGGGGCGTCCGCGATGCCCAGCACTTTTCCCAGTGGTACGAGCGGGAGTACGGGGTTGGGGTCAAGCAGTCCAACCTTTTGTTTTTGCTGGAGACCTGGTGGTGGCCCTTTACGGCGCAAGGGTGGGGCAAGTGGGAGGTGGAAACCGAATCCAAACAAAAAGGGTTCTTGTTCATCAACCTGTTTGACTCGATGGTGGCCCGCACCCTGGGCGACGTGGGCAAACCGGTTTGTCACCTCTATGCCGGGCTGTTTGCCGGATTTTTCTCTGCCATGACCTCCCGTGAGCTGGCCTGCATCGAGATCCAGTGCTACGCAATGGGCGAAACCTACTGCAAGTTTTTGCTGGGCAGCCAAGAGCGCATCGATGCCGCCAATTTCTGGATGAGCGAAGGGGCCAGCGCCCGCGAGATCGAGCAGCGTTTGCACCAGTTGTGAGGCTTGCTTGTGGCTTTTGAAGGCTCTCTGGGATCCCTCGACACTTTGGAGAAACGCCCATGGTCACCTTCAACTTAGACACCGATCTGGACTTAACCCAGCCGCTGGCGGTCTTTTTGCAGGGGTTGAACTGGGATAACCGACCCCCGGCCAAGGCTCCCTTTGCTCAAGAGCCGCCGCCGCAGTCCCCCATGCTCTTTGCCCAATCGGTGGGACAGTTTTTTGCCGGCTGCAATTGGTCGGGCATCTGCCTGCGCCCAGAGCTGCCGCCAGAGGATCCCTTTACCCTTGAGGATTTTGCCGCTTTGTTTGGCGGAGCTTTGCTTTAGCCCTGCTTGGCCCCAACTTAGGCCTTGCTTCCTCGAGCCGCTCGATCTTTTGACTCGTATCGCGTTTTTTAAGGAGACCTCACCCATGAACGACCTTCGCCCTTGGCCGGAGCGCATTGCCGATCGAGAAGGGGATTACCTGACACCCGACGATCTGCAAGATCTCATCCGCTACGCCCTCTCGTTTCCAGAGCGGCTGGATCTCTACCAAGTCTTGCAACAACAAGAGCGGGCGTGGATCGAGCAGGTTCTGCAACAGCACGGGTACACCGGCGGGGCAGAATCCTCTCTTACCCCCGCTCAGCGCCTCTTGGCCCGGCAACTGGCCTTCTGCCTGCGCTCCCTGGGCTTGAGCCTGTTGCTGGGGGATCCCACCCCTCTGCAGCAGGGGACCCTTGGCGCGATGGAACAGTATTTGGGGCTGCCGCAGGCGCTGGATCAACTAGGTGCAGTGGTGCAGGGATCCCTGTCAGCAGAGCAATGGGAACTGCTTGCCCCCTACTGGCAACTCCTGCGGGCTACTGGGGATCCCTCTTCTGCCCCTTTGCCTAAAGCCAAGGCAGAAGGGGCCTCGGAACCGGCACCTACCCTGATGGAAATGTTCGCGTAAGACCAGCCAACGGAGGCTCCCGATGATGCTGATGAATTCAAGCGTGGCCGAGCTGATGCAGCAAAGCGAGGGTCGCTATCTGCGCCCAGATGAGTTGAAAACCCTACACGCCTACGTGGAAGGGATCCCCAAACGAGTCCGCCTGTATCAAGTCCTGCAGGCCAAGGAGCAGGAGCTGGTGGATTGGGTGATGGAAAAGTTCCAACAGATGATGCCGAATTTGCCCCGCCAACATGGGCACCTGGCCTGGGAGCGCTGCCGCCGCGACCTGATCATGGTGTGGCGCTACTGCTGCCTGGCTATGCTGCTCAATGACGAGGATTACCTGCGGGATAAGTTGCTCTACTGGCTGGAGACGATCCTGAAATCTTTCAAGATGCGCGACCAGTGCCAGCCCGCCTACAAGTTGATGCTCGACTCCCTCAGCGCTGTTTTCGGCCCCGAAGAGAGCGAGTCCATCCGCCCCTACGTGCTCTTGGCCAAGTCGATGCTGGTCAACTAGAGTCCAGAGGACAGCCATGACCACCCTGCAAGAGCTCCTGCAAGACCAGATCCTGCCCGGCCACTGCTTCAGCCCTGCCTACTACATCCGCCCCGACATCCACAGCGGCCTGCTCTACAGCCGGGGAGGATACCGCCTGGCGGCCTTTCCCATGCCCCTCTTGGAAGCCATCTACGCCGGCTTGCGCTACGAAACCGGCCAAGCCACCCGCGTCATCCTCTACAACTGTGGTCGCGAGTGGGGAGAGGCGTTTTTCCGCCGCATTGAAGACGAACTCTCCCGCTACTACCAACAGCCGTTGCAGGAATTGCCGATGGGGATCTTCCTCGATGCCCTCAGCGATCTCTGGGCCACCCACGGCTGGGGCCGCCTGGAGCTGGATTTTTCCGCCGCCGACCGCGGCCTGGTTCAAGCCAAGATCCGCAACTCCGGCTTTGCCCTGGCTGCTCGTGCCAGCCTTAGGCCGGAGGAACTGTCTGCGCGGCGGGAGCCGGCTGGCCATCTGGAGGCGGGCATGCTGGCCGGCCTCTTCTCCTTGCTCTCGGAACGGGATCTAGTCTGTGTGCAGACCACCTGCGAGTCCCTGGGGGCCGACCTCAACCGCTTCCTCATCGGCACCGCCCAGCGCCTGCACAATTGTGAAGAATGGGTGCGCAAAGGCCTCTCCCACGAGGAGATTTGGGATCGGCTGGCCGCCGGTTCCTAGGGAGGGATCCCTGCTGAAGACCCATGTTTCCAGGCTGGCAGAGAAGGAGAGAATTGAATTTTTCTGGGTCTTAAGACTTGTAAAGACAAAGACAAATCTCCCTGCTCAATCTTTCATCTTTTGCAAAGTTTTTTGGGCTCCTCGGCCAGTAGGTCCTCAACTGAGCAGCCGTCGAGATCCCAATTGCTAAGAAAGTTAGCTGTCCTTAGGGATCCCTGCGTAATATATTTTTTCACACGCTCCCCTACAAATTCGCCATCCTAAATATTAGCTATTCCAAGTCTTGAGCAGTTGCGAAGGGGGAGAGGCAATGAATGCTCAGCAACGGAGCCAAATCATCGCTTCGGAGTGGATGATCGACAGCCAAAATCCGGTTCATTCCATTTCCCGGCTGAAGCGGCGGGCAACTTACTCCGACGTTACCCTTTGGTGGCTGGTGGTGCAGCTCAATCTGAGCGAGCACAACTCCATTCATTCTGATCCTCGCTAGGATTGACAGCCCAAGGAGAGTCGGTTAGAAGGGAATTCCAGCCCAAAACATCCTCACTCACGAGTCCAACTCGAAAGTTAAAGCAAGCTAAAAAAACAAAAGAAGAGCTGAAACTTGAGGTAAGCAACTTCTCAAGCAACAGCTCTTCCGTTCAAGGCGAGACCAATAGAGAGAAGCGGGGATCCCGATGCTCCCTAATCTGTCGGGGGCAAAGCCGCCACCTGAGCCGGTTGCACCGGCAGGAGGGGCCGTTGCACAATTTCCGTCGGCAGGGCACTGCGCAACTGAGCAGCTACCGCCACCGTTGTAACGTCGTAGGTTTGGGTAGCCAGCCGCGGGTAGAGGCCAATGCCGAGAATCGGCAACAGCAGACAGAGAGCCACCGCCATTTCTCGCGGGCGCAGATCCCCCAGGTAGTCTTCCAACACCAAGCCGGGATCCTGAGCCCCATAGAACACCTGCCGCAGCATAGAGAGCAAGTAAATGGGCGTCAGAATAATGCCCACTGCCGCCAGCAGAGCAATTCCTGCCTTGAAGGTCGGCGCATAGGCATCGCTGGTGATCAAGCCCAAGAACACCGTCAGCTCGCCCACAAATCCGCTCATTCCGGGTAGCGCCAACGAGGCCAGGGATCCTGCTGTAAACAGGGCAAAGGCCTTCGGCATTTGCTTAGCCAACCCGCCCAACTTGTCGAGGGCAAGGGTGTGGGTGCGCTCGTAGGTGATCCCCGTCAGGAAGAACAAAACCGCAGCGATCAGACCGTGGGAGATCATCTGCAAGAGGGCGCCGTTGAGACCTAGCTCCGTAAAAGCGGCAATGCCGATCAAGACAAAGCCCATATGGGCAATGGAGGAATAGGCCAAGCGCCGCTTGAGGTAGTTTTGCCCCAGGGCGGCCAGGGCTCCGTAGACGATGTTCACTGCCCCCAGCACCGCCAGCACTGGCGCGAAGTACACATGCGCCTCCGACAAGATGCCCACGTTTAGGCGGATCAGGCCGTAGCCCCCCATCTTGAGCAGCACCCCGGCCAGGATCATAGAAATGGGCGCCGAGGCTTCGCTGTGGGCATCGGGCAGCCAAGTGTGGAGGGGAAAAATCGGGAGCTTGACCCCGAAGGCAATGAGGAAAGCCGTATACGCCAAGATCTGCAGGGCCAGCGGGTAGGACTTAGCACCTAGCTCTGCCATCTCCAGGCTAAAGCCCTCGCCAGCAAAGGCCATTGTCAGGGATCCCACCAAGATAAAGATCGAAGCAGCGGCGGTGTAGAGGATGAACTTAGTGGCAGCATACTGGCGCTGCGGCCCGCCCCAGATGGCGATGAGGAGATAAACAGGCACTAGCTCAATCTCCCACATCAAGAAAAAGAGGAGCAGATCCTGCGCCAAGAACACACCCACCTGGGCGCCGTACAGGAGCAGCAGCAAAAAGAAAAATAGACGCGGCTTGTAGGCCACCTCCCAAGCTGCCACAATCGCCAAAGTCGTAATCAAGCCCGACAGCAGCACCAGCGGGAAGGAGAGGCCATCCACCGCCAGCGACCAGTGGAACCCAATCTGGGGAAGCCAGGCGTAGCGCTCCGCCAGTTGCAGCGAAAAATCCCGCAGGTCGTAGCGCTGCCCGAAGACATAGACCATCAGGCCCAAATCCAAAGCCCCCACAGCGAGGGCATACCAACGCGCCCAGCGGCTCTGGGGGAGCAGGGGGATCCCAAAGGCTGCCAGCAGCGGCAAGAGCACCAGGGCCGACAGCCAGGGAAACTCAAGAGAATTGCTCATGACCGGGAATAAATACTCATGCTCGATACCCCAATGATATGAAGCTATGTAAACAAATGGAAAGCGATTTTTACAGATCTGCGCTCTTGCGCAGATCTGGAGAAGGTTTCTCTGAGGCTAAGCCGGGAGGATTGCCAAGGGAGCGGCGATGGCAGCCCGGGTGGAAAGTTGCGCGGAGTTGGGCCCCCGCACTCCCTCGACACTGGGAACCAAGCAGGATCTACTCGTCTTCAGCGAAAACGAAGCGGTGCAACTCGTCCAGGGTAGGCTCAGGGCTTTCCAGCGCGAAAAGGACGGCATCCTCAATCACGGCGCTCACCTTTTCCTGAATGGCCTGGAAGTCCGCTTCAGTCATCAAGTTGTGTTCCAAGGCGTAGCGCTCCAGTCGTTTGATGGGATCCCGCTGCCGCCAAAATTCCTTTTCTTCGGGGCTGCGCAGCTCGTCGGGGTCAGCCAAAGAATGGCCGCGGAAGCGGTAAGTGAGGCACTCCAGGAGAGTGGGGCCTTCTCCGGCACGGGCGCGGGCGATGGCCTGTTGAGCTGCTTCCCGCACTGCCAGCACGTCCATGCCGTCTACTTGGTAGCCAGGCATGCCAAAGGCTGGGCCCTTGAGGTAGATGTCGGTTACCGAAGTGGCACGCCTGTGGGCCATGCCAATAGCCCAAAAGTTGTTCTCCACCACGTAGACGATAGGCAACTTCCAGAGGGCGGCCATGTTGAGACATTCGTAAAATTGGCCGTTGTTGCAGGCCCCATCCCCAAAAAAGCAGACGGTTACCTGGTCAGTGCCGCGGTACTTGGCCGAAAACGCTGCCCCTGTAGCCACAGGGATCCCTTCGGCCACAAAGGCATAGCCCCCCAAAAAGTTGTGCTCTGCCGAAAACAGATGCATGGAGCCGCCCCGACCCTTGCTGCAGCCAGTGGCCTTGCCGAAGAGCTCCGCCATCACCGCTCGCGGCGGGATCCCAGCGCTGAGGGCATGCACGTGATCTCGGTAGGTGCTGCAGATGTAGTCGGTGGGCTTGAGCGCCTTGATCACCCCCGTGGACACAGCCTCCTGCCCGTTGTACAGGTGCACAAAGCCGAACATCTTGCCCTTGTAGTACATTTCGGCGCACTTGTCCTCAAACAGGCGGCCCAGCACCATGTCTTCGTAGAGCATGCGGGCTTCTTCGGCAGAGATGCGAGCGCTAGCCACGGGGGA
Organism: Synechococcus sp. R65.1; assembly: GCF_047461755.1. Lineage (NCBI taxonomy): Bacteria > Bacillati > Cyanobacteriota > Cyanophyceae > Synechococcales > Synechococcaceae > Synechococcus > Synechococcus sp. R65.1. Next base: position 35,114 of record NZ_JANSHU010000003.1, read on the forward strand.
CGTCAGTTCCTGAACCATGCTGGAATCGGGTCGAGGGTAACCAATTTTTGCAGCTTTTCAATTATCCCATGCTCCGCGACATCTGAAGCCCCCAACCCAGGGATAGGTAGGGATCCCAGTTCCAGAGAGGGGTTCCTCTGGGATCAAGAAGAGTAAACTGGAAGGCTAGGGCAAGAGGCATTTTCGTTGCAGCAGCCGCAGCAGGACTTCATCGCGCAGACGCAAATCCTAAACACCAAGAGCGCAAGGCTGAGGGCTGCTTCTGCCTTCGGCGTGGACTTTGACCTGGAGCCGCGGGCAGGAGGTCTTTGGCCAACCAACGTGACGGGGTGCGCCTATGGGAGCCCGTTGGGTTAGCGGTTTCGTGGCGGTGCTGTTTGCCCTGACGGTTACCCTGCTAGGGGGCTGGTACTTCACGGCAGCCCTTGGGCTGATTATTTTTCTGGCCCAACTGGAGTTCTTTCGGCTGGTACGGGCTAAGGGCAATGCGCCGGCCATGCGCACCACCATGTTTTCCAGTCAGGTGCTGGTGATTTTGCAGCAAGTCAAGCCCGAGTGGACCAGCCCTGCTTTTATCGTGGCGGGATCGATCATCTGTTTTTATTTGCTCTTTAAGCCCAAGGTGGCCACCATTGCCGATATTGCCACCTCGATTTTGGGGTTGTTCTACTGTGCGTTGCTGCCCAGCTTCTGGATTCGGGTCAGGGCTTTGTCTTTATCCAAGGGCATTGGCGAAGGGCTATGGATTACGCTGTTGGCCATTGGCTGTGTCATTGCTGCCGATGTAGCGGCCTACCTGTGTGGTCGGGCCTTTGGGCGCACCAAGCTCTCCACCCTCAGCCCTAAGAAGACGGTGGAAGGGGCAGTGGCCGGGATCGCAGCCAGCATGGCCCTGGCTATGCTGGGAGCCCACTACCTAAACTGGCCCTGGAGCTGGCTGAGCGGCAGCGTGCTGGGGTTTTTGATTGGGTTAACCAGCCTGCTGGGGGATCTCACCGAGTCCCTCATGAAACGGGATGCGGGAGTAAAAGACTCCGGGGATCTCATTCCCGGCCACGGCGGCATTTTGGATCGGGGCGATAGCTACGTCTTTACCGGGCCGCTGGTGTTTTACTTTATGGAATGTCTGGAATGGCTCAACGCCTATTTCAGTCAATAATCGGGTTTTGTTCCTCAGCCTTCCTTTGCTGCATCTCCAAGATGACTTGTCTGACGTTTTCCAGGCAGCAAAATCCCTGCGGGTTGTTCACCTGACAGCCACAGCCCCTGGCTTTGATGTGGTCGGCAATCTCCTCGAGAATAGCCTGGGGCGTTTTGGATCCCCGGAGCTCTTGCCAAATGCGCCGGCGCGTCCATCCAAAACAGTAGCAGACAGGCACGTCCTCGCCACTTTCTTTTTGAAAGACGGGAACCTTGAGGTCGTCAACCCCAAAGCTCTGACCTTCCTCAGAAAAATAGACGACGGGGCAAAGGGGATCCCGACAAAACGCATAGCTGCCGTTAGCGTTAAGCTGTTCCAAAGCTGTAGGAGACAGAAGGCTCTTCAGCGTAGTCAGCTGAATCGGGATCCCTTGCTCCCCGCTCTTTGGACACAAGGGCTGCCAAGCATTAGCAGAAAATGGGACAAGGGGTTCTTTTGTCATGGGTTATCGAGCCGTTGTTGAAAGATAGCGCAAGAGGAACTTTTCTCCTGCTCAGAAAATTTTTGTTGACACTTTTCAATGAGTGTCGATAACTCCCCTCTAAGTTCCTGGAGATGGGCAATTGACTTGTCGATTTGTCTTAGTTTTTCGGTTAGCTTTACGTACACCTGCCAACAGGGCAGGGCTTGCCCGTTCTCCTGAAGCAGGAGCAATTCTTTGATCTCGGCCAGGGTAAGTCCCAAAGCCTTAGCGCGGGCAATGAAAGCTAGCCGCTCCAGCTCAGCTTCTCCGTCGAGGCGGTAGCCCCCCTCTGTCCTACGGGGCTTGGGGATGAGCCCCAGGCGCTCGTAGAAGTAGAGGGTTTGGGGGCTGATGCCCAACTTCTCGGCTACCTGACCCACCCGCAGCAGCTCAGACATGCCGGGTTCTCTACCCTCTCTCCAGAAGCTCTCTTAGCCTAAACCCTGTAGCTAACTACAGGGTCAAGAGGGATCCCCAGAAAGCCCACCTCCCCAAAAGAGCCCGACGGCTGGGAGTAAGCTTGCTAACCTAGTTAGGGTAGTCCCTTGAGCAACCCAGCCTCCGCATGACTGCTGCACCTTCCCTCGCCAACCTGCCCAGCCAGTACAACCCCTTTGAGACCGAGCCCAAGTGGCAGCGCTTTTGGGAGGAAAAGGGGTTTTACGTGGCGGATCCCAAGGCGCCGGGGGAAGCCTTCAGCATGGTGCTGCCCCCGCCCAATGTCACGGGCAGCCTGCACATGGGCCATGCCTTTGCCTTTACCCTGCCAGATGTGGTGGTGCGCTACAAGCGCATGCGCGGCTACAACGTCCTCTGGCTGCCGGGCACGGATCATGCCAGCATTGCCGTGCACACCATTCTGGAAAACCAACTGCGCCAGGAGGGCAAGAGCCGCTTTGACCTGGGCCGCGAGGCTTTTCTAGAGCGGGCCTGGGCTTGGAAGGAGGAGTCGCAGGGCACCATCAAAAGCCAACTGCGGCGGCTGGGCTTGTCGCTGGACTGGACACGGGATCGCTTTACCCTCGATGAGGGGCTGAGCCGGGCCGTTACGGAAGCCTTTGTCCGCCTCTACGAAGCAGGGCTCATCTATCGGGGCGAGTATCTGGTCAACTGGTGTCCGGCCACCCAGTCGGCGGTCTCCGACATCGAGGTGGACAACAAAGAGGTCAAGGGCCACCTCTGGCATTTCCGCTACCCCTTGGCCGCCGACCCCAGCCAGTACCTGGTGGTGGCCACCACCCGCCCTGAGACAATGCTGGGGGATACAGCCGTGGCGGTTAACCCCCAAGACGAGCGCTACCGCCATCTCATCGGCCAGTTTGTCCGGCTGCCCATCAAGGATCGCCTTATCCCCATCATTGCCGACGAGTATGTGGATCCCACCTTTGGGTCTGGATGCGTCAAGGTTACCCCAGCCCACGACCCCAACGACTTTGAGATGGGCCGGCGCCACCAGTTGCCCTTGATCAACATCCTCAACAAGGACGGCACCCTCAACGAGAACGGGGATCCCTTCACCGGCCTGGATCGCTTTGTGGCCCGCGAGAAGGTGGTGCAGTGGTTTGCCGAGCACGGCCTGCTGGAGAAGGTGGAAGAGTACACCCACACCGTGCCCTATAGCGACCGGGGGGGTGTGCCCATTGAGCCTTTGCTCTCCATCCAGTGGTTTTGCGATGTCTCGGGGATGGCAGCTCGTTGCTTGCAGGAGGAGCGGGAACACCACAACCCCCGCTTTATTCCGGAGCGCTGGACCAAGGTTTACACGGGCTGGCTGGAGAAGCTGCGCCCCTGGTGCATCTCGCGACAACTGTGGTGGGGGCACCAGATCCCAGCCTGGTATCCGGTCATCAACGGCCAGATCCCTGAGGATCCCCAGGCTTTTGTGGTGGCCCGCAATGCCGAAGAAGCCTGGATCAAGGCGCGGGAGAAGTTTGGTCCAGAAGTTGAGCGGCTGGAGCGGGATCCCGATGTTTTGGACACCTGGTTTAGCTCGGCTCTGTGGCCCTTTTCCACGCTGGGCTGGCCAGAGGAGACGGAGGACTTCAAGCGCTACTACCCCACCTCCCTGATGTCGACGGGCTTCGACATCATCTTTTTCTGGGTGGCCCGCATGGCCATGATGGGGGTGCAGTTTACCGGCCAGATCCCCTTCAAAGATGTCTACATCAACGGCCTGGTGCGGGACGAGCACGGGGCGAAGATGTCCAAGTCCAAGGGCAACGGCATCGATCCCATCGAGCTCTTGGACAAGTACGGCACCGATGCCCTGCGCTACGCTCTGGTCAGGGAAGTGGTGGGGGCCGGGCAGGATATCCGCTTAGCTTACGACCGCAAGACCGGCGAGAGTGCCAGCGTGGAGGCAGCCCGCAACTTTGCCAACAAGATCTGGAACGCCTCCCGCTTTGTGTTGATGAACTTGGAGGGACAGACCCCCGCCCAACTGGGATCCCCTGCCCCGGAAGCGCTGGAGCTGGCCGATCGCTGGATCCTCTCCCGGCTGCACTCCACAGCCACCCAAGTGATCGAGGAGCTGGAAGCCTACGGCCTGGGCGAGGGGGCGCGGCTTCTGTACTCCCTAATTTGGGACGACTTTTGTGACTGGTACATCGAGCTGGCTAAACCTCGGCTGCGAGGAGAAGACCTGGCCTCCAAGCGCACGGCGCAGCAGGTGTTGGCCAAGGTGCTAGAGACCATCCTCCGGCTGCTGCACCCCTGGATGCCCCACGTCACCGAAGAAGTCTGGCAACTGCTTACCCAGGCTAACCAGACTACTTCCATCTCGGTGCAGCCCTATCCCACCCCTGACCCCAGCTGGGTTAACCCCCAACTGGAGCGGGAGTTTGGCTTGGTCACCCAAGTCATCACCAGCCTGCGCAACCTGCGAGCGGAAGCTGGCCTCAAGCCCCATCAAACCATCGCCGCGCTGCTGGTTACCGAGGATCCTGAAGAGCAGCGGATTCTCACCGCCGCCCAGGCCTACATCCGCGAGCTGGCCAAGGTTGAGTCGCTGGAGATTGCAGGATCCCTGGCCACGGAGCCCAGGCAGGTGGCGGCGGCCGTGGTGGGCACGGTGCAGGTGCTGGTGCCCCTGGCAGGGCTGGTGGACGTGGAGGCGCTGCGGGCCAAGCTGCAGAAAGACCTAGCCAAACTGGAAAAAGAGGCCCAAGGGATTCGCACTCGCCTGGAAAACCCCAACTTCTTGAGCCGCGCCAACTCTGACGTGGTGCAGGCTAGCCGCGAGCAACTGGCGGAGCTGGAGGCCCAGAGGCAGCTCTTGCAGGCCCGCTTGGAGAAGCTGGGCTAGGGGTAGGGCTTGTCCGGCCAGGGATCCGTCAGGTCGGCGGTCAAGGGATCCCAGTCCCATCCCCAGTCGCGGGCAATGGCTTGGGTAAGGCCCAGCTGTCCATGGCCGGGGTAGCGGGCTAGGGACACCAGAAGATCTACCAGTTGCTCGCCGCTGGGCATGCGGCCAAAGATGTGCAGCCCGTCCCGGATTTGGGATTCTTTGAGCTCGCAGAGATAGCCATCCAGGCGGCTCCAATCTTCCTCTTTTTCCAGGTTGAACAGAGGATCCAGGTGCTCTGAGCGGACCAGCTCCTCAATCTGGGCGCGAATGAGGGGGCAGCGGCTGGGATCCAACTGTTGGGCCTGCACGTACTCATCCATCAGCCGCTCCAACTCTGCCAAGGGGCCGTACAGCTCGGCGCGGGTGAGGGGCGGGGTGAGGTGGTCGATAATCACGGCTTGGGCTCGCCGCTTGGCCTGGGACCCTTCCCCCGGATCGTTGACGATAAAAGGGTAAAAGTGGGGCAGGGGCCCCAGGGCAATCTCGGGGTAGCAGGTAGAGGAAAGGGCGGATCCCTTGCCGGGCAGCCATTCTAAGTTGCCGTGCTTGCCCACATGCACCACCGCCTGCACGCCAAAGACCTGCCGCAGCCACAGGTAAAAGGCCAAGTACTCGTGGGGGGGCACCAGATCTGGGGCGTGGTAGTTCAAAGAAGGATCCCGGTCGTAGCCCCGCGGCGGCTGGATGCCGACAAAAACGTGCCCTAGCTGCAGTCCCACCACGGGAATATCCTGAGAGGGCGGATCCCCCCATTGCCGGACGAGGTCGGTTTGGATGGGCTCCGGCAAGCGGGCAAACCACTCGCGGTAAAGGTCAGCGGAAAGGCATTGCCGAGCCGGCCGCAGGGATCCCAGCGGGTCATAGGTTTGGCTTTGGGTTAGCCAGCCAATCAACTCATCGCCGCTCTGGGGGATGGGGCCCACTTGGTAGCCGTTGTCTTTCAGGGCCTTGAGGATCTCGACACAGCTAGCTGGCGTATCCAACCCAACTCCATTGGCCAGGCGTCCATCCCGGCTAGGGTAGTTGGCCAAAATCAAAGCCAGTCGCCGCTGGGGAGGGGGAGTGCGCCGCAGTTTTACCCAGTTGGCTGCTAGATCGGCTACAAACTCCACCCGATCCGGCACCGCCTCATAGGCCACGACTTCCGTTTGCAAGCGGGGATCCCGCTGTTGAACGGCTTTAAAGGAAATGGCGCGGCTAATAATGCGCCCATCCACCTCGGGCAAAGCCACATTCATGGCCAGATCCCGCGCCCCCAAACCCCGCGTCGAGTCCTCCCAGCTCTGCCGGGATCCGCTGCTGAGGATGACCTGCAAAACGGGGACATCCAACTCCTGCCATAGTTTCACATCGGGCTGCTGGCTGTCCAAGCGCGCTAGCGAAAAACTGGTGGTATTGAGCAACACCTCAATCTGGCCGCCAAAGTGATCCCGAAGGGCTTGAGGCAAGTCCGGGTCTTGAAGGCTATAGGTGTAAAGGCAAAAGGGCTGCAACCCTCGCTCCAGCAGGGCTCTGGCCAAAGCATCGATGGGCTGGGTGTTTCCCGCCAGCACATGGGCCCGGTAGAGCAAAATCCCCACCTTGGGAGCTGGGGAAGGGGCCGGCAGAGCGACAGGAGGGTGGTAGACCCCCAGGCGAGGCAACACTTGAGGATCCGGCACGGGATATTGGCGCCCCAAAAATTCCCTGGCTAGAAACAGCAGACAGGCCGCCACATTCTCCGCTCCCCCCTCCAGCCAGTACCGCCACACCCGATCCGCCACGCCCAGGGGCACAGTGGAATGGCTCACCAGATCCCAGTCAGGGCGATCATCGCCGGGAATGACGATTAGGGTGGATCCCGCCTCGGCTGCCACCTGTTTGGCCACCTCTAGGCCGTAGCTCCAGTAGGCCCTTCCCCCCAGCAGGCGAATGAGGATAACTTGAGCTTGCTGCAATACCTTCTCGGCGTAGTCGTCGATGCTCAGGGGCTGCTGCAAGTGCAAGAGATTGGCAGCCCGCACCTCCGGGAAGTCTTGGGGCAAGAGCGAAAGAGCTGCGCTCAAAGCGGTGAGATCCGTATCGGCTGCCGAAAGAACCACAAGGGGAGCCGGATCCTGCTCCAGAAAAATAACCCCGGACTGGGTGGGATCCCATCCTCCGGGCAAAGCTGCTATTCGGTGCATGGCCTAGCGCTAGGTGACCCTCATGAAACCTTTCTCAAGGTACGTCCTGACTAGCGACTGTACTTGAGCACAAAGGCATCTCGACCGCCAGCGCTCGACTGGCCGGGAAGGGCTCCCTCAGTGTATCCCGCTACCCAAACGTTCCCCTGCCCATCGACAGCAACAGACTCAGCCCCCTCATCCGCAGGGGTTCCGAACTGGCGGATCCACTCGGTTGAACCCAAATCGGTTGAACGGCTGGCTAAACCTAAATCGATTGGAAAGAAACTGCAGGCTCCCCAGAAAGTTGAACCAGCAAAAGAAGTTAAGGCTCCTAAAAGAGCTATCCTAGACACCCTTTTTTTCATCTCTCTCAAGTTCTCCCCTTGCAACCAAAGCCGCACCGCCTAGAGCCTAGCACGGCGTAGCTTTCTGCAGCTGACACCTGTTTAGCTGTGAGATCTGTATCGGCTGCCGAAAGAACCACAAGGGGAGCCGGATCCTGCTCCAGGAAAATGACCCCGGACTAACGACCGTACTTGCGCACAAAGACATCCTTCATCCCAGCATGGGACTGGTCGGCAAGGGATCCCCAGGTTACGCCTGCCACCACGAGGTTGCCCTCTTGGCCTACAGCAATGGCCTGGATCCAGTCGAAGTCGGCGCTGCCGAACTGATGGCGCCAGAGCTCGCCGCCGTTGGTCTCGTAAAGTCGGACAAAGGCGTCGCTGCGCCTCGAGGAAGACCCCTGCGTGTGGCCTGCTACCCAAATCCTTCCACTCCCATCCACAGCAATGGCTAGGACGCGCTCCCCTTGCCCACCTGCAAATTGGCGGCTCCAGAGCTCGTTGCCGTACAGATCGTACTGATGGGCGAAGACCTCATAGGCCTTGGACGGATTCTTGCCCTGGGCGTAGCCTGCCACCCAAACCTTCCCCTCCCCTCCCACGGCCACGGAAAGAGCGCCGTCGCCTCCTCGGTGGGAAAACTGGCGCATCCAAACCTGGTTGCCACTGGGATCGTGCTTGCAGACAAAGCCACCGGCTCTTGCGCGGTCGTGGACGAATCCGGCTATCCAGAGGTTTCCTGCCCCATCGGGAGCCAGGGCAGCGACCTGCTGGTGGGCTCCCAACTCGCGGACCCAAAGCGGCTTGCCGTCGGCGTTGTACTGGCGCACAAAGCTCTTGCCTGCCCCTGTTCCTGCAACCCAGACGTTGCTCTTGCCATCCACAGCGATGGCAACGACTTGGTCAGGCCCAGCGCTACCCAACTGCTGCGTCCAGAGCTCTCTGCCTTGGGGATCGTACTTGCGCAGGAAGATGTCTTCTTCGCCGGCATTGCTGTAGCCAGGGAAGGCACCGTGGGTCATCCCCGCCACCCAGGCATTCCCCCTCCTGTCCACTGCCAGGGCAACAACCTCGTCCGAAGCAGGGGTACCAAACTGCCGCGTCCAGAGCTCTCGGCCCTGGGCGTTGTACTTGCGCAAGAAAACATCACTGCCCCCCGCAGAACTTTGGCCGGGAAGGCTTCCTTCGGTGATCCCTGCCACCCAGACATTCCCCTGCCCGTCCTCAGCAAGGGCGCGCGCCTCGTCGGAGGAAGGGGTGCCAAACTGGTGGAGCCAAGGGCCAGGATCCCGGCCACAGGCAGCTAGAAGCGCTGAGCTGGCAAGAGCCACACCAGAGAGAACCACCTTACTCAGCGCTTGCTTCCTGCCCATAGGCCCAGGCTGGCCGTCGGCAAAGGAACCTGTCCTCTCGATAGGGTAGCTATCCGCCTCTCTCCCCGCAACAGCCGTGGCATGTCTGGGCAAGCTGGGGCAGGTGAACTCCGGATGCCGCCGTACGGCCACGGCCCAAGGGTGGGTTTCACGTTCGATGGGCGGGCGGGGCGGATGAAGCTGTGGCGAATGGGCTTGCGACCTGCAGACACGTCCTCGAAGCATCCCCTTCGACGCTGACATAACGCACCCGCAAATGTTGGGAATCCTCTCCGTAGGTGCTGGGGCAGAGGTAACAGCAGGCCATCTGCCCTTTCGGAAGGGCTTTGGCCAGGATCCCTGGCCAGCGCAAGTTAGGTTAGTTGCGGAGCTCAATCGTGACGTTGGCTAACTGCACATCGTCGTAATCCACCCACGCTCCACCCTGCTGGCTGAGGGGGTTACCTCCTAGCGGCAGTAGAATTTGCAGGGATCCACCAAAAAGAGGGATACTGACACGAGGACCGCTGACGATCCCGCCTGTCTGAACCCAAGTTTTGCCAGTGCGCAGCGTTACGGTGTTTGAACCTAGGCGCAAGTGCTGTAGCGGCAGAGGGATGCGCAGGTCGTCTCCTCCTAGCTGAACTTGCTCAACTTCCACCCCATTCAGAAGGACTTGTAGAGGGGACATGTTGGCGCTAGGGATCCGAGATTGGCCAGCCCGATAGGCAGCGGCAGTATCCAACCCAATCAGGGATCCAATCCGCAAAACCGGTGGGCGAGGCGGCAGGCGTTCCAAGGTGAAGGAGCGGGTCATCTCTACCGCTTGGGCAGGCCCTAGAAACTGGCTGGCAGCCGCCGACTCGGGCGAATACCGGTTATCGCCGAGGCGAATGACATTGGCCTCCAGCACCAGCGTAGTGTTGGGATCCCAGCGCTCCAACTGCAACTGCAGAGGTCGATCCCGGCCGATCTCTCCGTTGCCTGTGCTCTGGGAATAGGGCAAATAGTTCTCCAGCCGCGCCACCAAAATCTCTTCTGCCGGCAGCGGCCCTGGCAGGCGAAACCGCCCCTGGGCATCGGTGCGCACTGCAATCCCTGCCCCTGGGATGGCTACCTCCACCCCAGCCAAGGGCTGCCCTGTGAGGCGGTCCACCACCTGCCCAGAGTAGGCAGAATCCAACTGCACCTGTCCGGTGGGAGCTTCCGTAGCTGTCTGAAGGCGCTGCTGCAGAACCTGCCAATCGGCTTCCGTAATCCGCCCGTCCTGATCGACATCGGCAGCCAGGATCTGGTTGTCAGTCAACCCCTGCTCCCCCCGCAAATAGGCCCCCAACAGGTTGCGATCCTGCACCGTCAAACGGCCATCCCCATCCAGATCGCCCGGTTGAAAAGGCCGCGCTTGGGCAGAAGCCACGCCTATCCAAGCTAGAGCAAGGGATCCCAGCAGCAAGAGAGAAGGGGCTAGAGGGGAAATCCTAGACATCGCAACTTCCCCGGCGAGAGCTCTGGAAGGGGCTCCTTATGTTTTTTTAGCCCAGTTCATTTTCTCCCAGTTAGGACTGGCAGAGCCGGAGCAGAGTACTCTCGAGCCCAATTTTGCTTGCCTTTGGCTGCAGGAGCCAAAAACTTGATGGTAGGATAGCCGTGGTGACTTGCCGTCCTATGGCTCGATATTCTTGCACTGCCCAGCTTACGGGCTCGGCCGAGCAGTTGAGCGAAGCCATCCGCGCCCTTTTGGAGCGTTGCCAGCTCACCATCCTCCACCACAGTCCTGACTACTGGGTGGCTGGCGAGCCCCCCGGAAAAAACCCCTACACCAAGCTGGTAACCGTGGAAGTGTTGGTGGATCGCACCGGCCAAGGCCCCGACGGGCCTGTTCAGATAACTTGCATTGCCAAAAACGAAGAGCTGCCCTTGAGAAGCGTCAACCACTGCCAACAAACCTTTGCCCAATTGAGGGCAGAGCTAGCCCAGTTGCAAGCCCAACTTGCTGCCCAGCGGAAAGGCGCTATACAATAGCGGCGCTGAGTTGCTTGCCTCCTATGGCACGTCGCTGCCAACTGACCAACAAAAAGCGCAACAACGCCTTTGCCATCTCCCACTCTCACCGACGCACCAAGCGCTTGCAGGAAGTAAACCTGCAGTGGAAGCGCATCTGGTGGGAAGAAGGTAAGCGGTTCGTTCGTCTGCGTGTCTCCACCAAGGCCCTGAAAACCCTTAAGACCAAAGGGCTAGGAGCTATGGCCCGCGAGGCTGGCATCGACCTCAACCAATTTTAAGGCTTGGGATTCCGACCTCTACAGAACTAGGCCCCTAGGCCGACCTAGGATTTGTACCGGCAACAGCCTACAGCAGCCCAAACAGCTTGCGCGACTTAGGTTTTAGCCCTGCCAGCAGCGTGGTGAGAGTGTCCCGCTGGGTCAGCTCGTTGGTGCCGCTGGCGTGCTCAATCAAGAACTTGCGCATTTCCTCGGAGAGCTTGGCGTCGGTAAAGTCGGCGCCGACAAAGCTGGCCCCTTCGATTTGGGCTTCTTGCAGGTTGGCTCCCACCAAGAGGGCTTGGTCGAAGTTAGCCTGTTGCAACTGACAACAAGCTAGGACTGCCTGAGAGAGGTTGCAGCGAAATAGGTTGGCTTGGCGAAAGTCAGCGGCAAAAAAGTTGCCTCCCGTTAGGTTGGCAGCCACCAAGCTGGCCTCGCGAAAGATGGAGTGGCTGAAATGGCCCTCCTGAAAGCTACTTTTGTCCAGCTTGGCAGCGGTGAAGTTGCTATAGTCCCCCAGAGCCTGGCTAAAGCTGGAGCCCCGCAGATCTGAGGCGGCAAAATTGGCCCGCTCCATCTCGGTGCGGCGAAAGTTGCACAGCCGCAGATCCGCCTGCTGCATGCTGAGCGAGCGCAGGTTGGCCCGCGTCAAGTTGGCCTTGGGCATCCGAATGCGGTCGAACAGGCCCCGCGAGAGGTAAGCGCCTTCGAGGTTGGCACCCACAAGGGAACGTCCCTGCCGCAGGGCTTCCAGCAGATCCCGCGTAGTTTCAATGCGAACCGGCTCCAAGGGTTGAGAAGAAGGAGCATTCACGGGTGGGACGTTCCTCACCAACTAACCTAGCTGAGGACGGAGGGCTAATTACCAAGCTAGCGTTTGCGCCGCTTGCTGAGGTTAAGAGGATGTTAACAAAGCTAGCCCTGCTGAATTCGCTCAGATTTATTGCATACTCGGGGCAGCCTTTTGTTTGCGAACCCTAACCACCCATGCAGGTAGCCTTTATCGTTGATCCGCTGTCCCAGTTGCAGGTAAACCACGACACCAGCATTGCCCTGATGGAGGCGCTACAGCGACGAGGACACCGCGTTTTCTGTCTGGAATTGGGCGATCTCTACTGGGATCAAGGGGAAACGTGGGGGTCGGTATCCGAAATCGTGCTGGATCTAAAGGCGGATCCCTGGTATGAGGTCAAAGAACGGCGCCTAGTGCCCTTGAGTCATATGCAGGCGGTATGGATGCGCAAGGATCCGCCGGTGGATACGGCCTATCTCTACGCCACCTACCTCTTGGATCACCTCCCTCCCAGCCGTACCCTAGTGCTCAACCATCCCGCTGGCATCCGCTCGGCCAACGAAAAGCTCTACGCCCTGCAATTTAAGGAGTGGATCCCGCGCACCTGTGTTAGCAGCAATAAGGCCTTGCTCCGCCAATTTGTCGAGCAGGTGGGGCAGGCAGTGCTTAAGCCTCTGGGCGGCAAAGGGGGAGAAGGGATCCTACGGCTCACTGCCGGGGATCCCAACCTCAATTCCCTCATCGAGCTGAGCACTCAATTTGGCCGGCTGCCCGTGATGGTGCAAGAGTATTTGCCCCAGGCAGCAGCGGGAGATAAGCGCATTTTGTTGCTAGAGGGAGAACCTTTAGGTGCAGTCAACCGCGTCCCCAGCGAGGAAGATTTCCGGGGCAATGTGGCTGCTGGGGGTCGGGTGGAGAAAACTGAGATTACCGAAAAGGAACGGGCTCTCTGCGCAGCCTTGGCGCCAGTACTGCGCCAGGAGAAACTCTATTTTGTAGGCATTGACGTGATTGGCGAGCGGCTGACGGAGGTTAACGTTACTAGCCCAACCATGTTGCGGGAGATCAGTCAGTTGCAGGGAGTTGATCTGGCTAACCAAGTGGCCGAGTGGCTGGAGAAAAAGGTACCTGTTAAAACCTAAGCTAGCGTGCCCTTCAACGTTGTAGGGCCAATAAAAAGGGCCCCCAAGGGGGGCATGTCGCGACCGGCCAGCGACCTACAAAACCCTAGAGCAATATAAAGACGCGCTCCATTAATGGGTGGCTTTGAACACCGCTTTGATCAAGTACTAGAATCCCAGAAGAAGAACTCGATCGCGGCAAACATCACCTTTTTTTTAGATTCTGCTCCTAGGGGGAGGATGACTTGGGATCGGCTGCCGACTTCCCCCGCCCTAGCCAGCGCCAAGTAGTGGGCAGCAGGGCTGCGGCCAGCGCACACTTCAGTAAATCCCCGGGAATGAAGGGAAACACCCCCTTGCTGAGCACCGCCAAGGCGGAGGTAGGTCCAACATTCTCGTTCAGCCACACCCCCAGCCAGGTAGCCCCCAAAGCGTAGATCAAAGCCGAGCAGGAGAGCATTGCCGCGGCCATCTTCCAGGGACTGCGATCTACCCCCCAGCGCTCCACAAACCAGCCCATCAGCCCTGCAGCCAAGGGAAAAGCCAGCAGGTAGCCTCCTGTTGCCCCCGCTAGGTGGCTGAGCCCAGAGCCGCCGCCGCTGAAGAAGGGCAATCCCAAGAGCCCCTCCAGCAGGTACAGCAGCAAGGCGAGAAAGCCCAGCCTGGCCCCAAAGCCTGCTCCCACCAGCATTACCCCAAAGGTTTGTCCAGTGATGGGCACCGGTGTAAAAGGCAGAGGGATCCTCACCTGCGCCAGAGCTGCTACGAATAGACTCCCTCCCACCACCAGCAGCAGATCGCGAATGCGAGAAGAACGGGGCAGAAAAGTCTGGGCCAAGGGCAGGTAAGTCGCAGTCATAGAGCACCTGGAGTGTCGAGACCTAAAGGTCAGTATAGGGAAATGCAAAGAAGAGGGCAAGTACACACTAACCCTTTCCTAAGGCATTCGCGCTTGGGCAAGCACAGCTTGGGGAATAACTCACAAACGCGGCAAAGCATCACTTGGAAGCAACAAAAAAAGGGCATTAAGCCCCTAAAAATAGCTTCCCCTTTCAGCAAATAGCTAGCCTTTGATACACAGAATTGGCTTTAAGCGCGCTACAAGTTTCGCAATCTTGGCTTGATCGGCAGCGCGCACCACTTTGTCGACGTTTTTGTAGGCCTGGGGCGCTTCTTCAGCTACCCCCCGCAAAGAGGGACTGCGCACGATGACGCCGCGCCGTCTCAGTTGTTCGATAATCTCCTGCCCTGTCCAGGCTTTGAGGGCCTGGTTGCGACTCATCGCCCTCCCAGCGCCGTGGCAGGCTGAGGAGAGGGAAAGGGCCTCCCCTTGCGCGGTGCCGACCAGAATGTAGGAAGCCGTGCCCATGGAGCCACCGATGATGACGGGCTGACCGATAGAGCGAAAAGCTTGAGGAAGCTCTGGGTGGCCAGGCCCAAAAGCGCGCGTTGCCCCTTTGCGGTGAACGAACAGGCGGCGCTTTTTCCCCTCTATCTCGTGGGTTTCCTCCTTACAGGTGTTGTGGGAGACGTCGTAAATAAGGTCGAGTTCAGCTTTGGGGAAAAGCTCAGCGAACACCTCGCGCACCCAGTGGGTGATGATCTGGCGGTTAGCCAAAGCGCAGTTGGTTGCCGCCCGCATTGCTCCCAGGTAGCTTTGCCCCACTTTGGACTTCAAGGGCGCACAGGCCAGCTCGCGATCAGGTAGCTCTATGCCGTGTTCTTTAGCCGCCTGTTGCATCTTCTTCAAGTACTCAGTGCCGATCTGGTGACCCAAGCCACGGGAGCCGCAGTGGATAGTAATCACCACTTCCCCCGACTTAAGGCCAAAGCCCTTGGCAATCTCGGGATCGTAGATCTCGTCAACAACTTGGACTTCGAGGTAGTGGTTACCCGAACCGAGGGTTCCCATCTCGCGTCGCTGGCGCTCACGGGCGTAGGCGGAGACTTCGCTCGGCATTGCTCCGCGCATGCGGCCATGTTCTTCGATGCGCTCCAGATCCTCTTTCTTGCCGTAGCCCTGAGCAACAGCCCATTCTGCTCCGCCTTCGAGCATAGCTTCCATCTCTTTGTCGCTCAACGAGATCTTGCTGCGGCTGCCGAGCCCTACCGGTACGCTCGCGTACAGGGCATTGGCTAGGGGCTCTGCCATCTCCTCCACTTCCTCGCGCTTTAGCCCGGTTCGCAAGGTTCTCACGCCGCAGGAGATGTCAAATCCCACGCCGCCGGCGGAAATCACCCCCCCTTCTTCCGCATCAAAGGCCGCCACCCCACCGATGGGAAAGCCATAACCCCAGTGGGCGTCTGGCATCACGTAGCAGGCTCCAACGATCCCTGGCAAGGTGGTCACGTTGCTGGCCTGCTCGGCCACTTTGTCGTCCATTTCCCGGATTAACTCCTCGTCGGCAAAGATCAAGACCGGGACACGCATTCTGCCTTTTGGAGGAATGCGCCAGACCGTCTCATCTACACGCTCGAGTTTCTTGATATCCATAGGTTGCCTCCCCTTACACGTCCACCACGCACTGGGCCACCCAAAGCTCACCCTCTCGGGCTACCTTGAGTTCCGTGTAAGTTGCCCCCTTAACTTCTACCGCCGGTCGGTGTCTGGCAGGGTCAACTCTTTCCCCCCACAGGCTGGCCTTGAGATGCTCTTTTGCCAGGTGCACTTCGACTTTTCCAAAGAGCATGCCTCTGACGGCCATCTCGTAGATCACTGCGTTCAGGAAATCCACCAACAACAGTTCCAGATCGCCTGCATTTCCTAGCTCGATCTCTAGGTGTTCTCTGGGAGCTACTTCATCCACGCTAGTGACCACCGCAGTCAGGGCCAAAGCTGCCTGGGCAAAGGCTTCCTCCGGCGTTGCCCCATAGCCGCGCACACCAATGTCGGCCATGTGTTCAAAGTGCTCCCATCTTGCCCGCACCACGGCAGTCCCCCTGCTCTCATTCTCAGGCCAAAGCCAGAGGCCACCTGGATAGATTAAAGTTTCTCTCTAGAAACTGGAGGAGGAAAGAAGGCGTAGCTCAAAGGTGAGGATGTTGGCAGCCAAAATCTCCAGGGCTCCTCCCTCAATGAGCTCGCGGGTGAGACCGCTTCCAGATCCACTTTGCTGGAGTAACTCACGGCTGCGGCGCATGGTCTCTTGGCGCTGGGGATCGTCGACAACCACCTGCCGCTGGTTGGAGAGACTAAGGCGATAGTAGTTGGGCAGTTCGCCGCGGGTGGCATCAATGGCCAGATTGGTCTCTTCAGGAGCAACGCGAAAAGGAGCGCGGGCAGTGAGCAAAGCCACCTGGATATCCTGGTTTTGCCCGTCCAGACCTTGGAGCTCCGAAAGGTCAATCCGAAACCTAAGGGTGTCGCGGTCCCGGTTAACGCGCTCCACCCGCACCTGGTTAAAGCCAACGGCAAACTCTCGCTCCTGCTCACCCAAGCGCTGGATGGTAGCTTGCAAAACGGCCTCCTCGTTAAGAGGGGTAACCCGAATCAGGTAGTCCCAGTCGCGCACAAAGGTGTACTCGTTGGGCCCAACCCGGACATTGGGATCTACCAGGTTGGCGGTGGGGCCAGGGCTACCAGCTCGGCTAAGGGCCACCATGTACCAGTAGTTAGGGCTAATGGGCAGGCCCAGGGTCATGCGCACTTCCAACAAAAGCCGTGCCCAGCTAGCCCCAGCCGTGAGGGCCACAAGGGCTGCTGCTCCAAGGCCGCTCCACAGCCACCGCTGAGGACGCAAAAACCAAGCTACGCCTCCACTCCTCATCAAGCAGTTCCTCTGGCCTCAAGGCCGAGGGCTCCTACCCCTGATATCCTAGCCTCACAGAACTTCCTCTTGCTATGCGAGCCTGGATCCCTATTCGATAGAGCCTATCCCTAGGGGTTAGCCAACTCTTGTGGCACTCCTGTCTCTTGAGTCCTTCCTTGCGCCTGGTTTTGCCGGCGTGCCTGGACAACTGCCACCGTAAGCAGATGGGAGAGCAAGCCCACTGGCCCGGCAAACAAGCACAGCAGCAGGGAATGGGTTGTCCAAACCCGCTTTTCCCACCCCTCCAGGAAGATCCATCGTCCTACAAACAAATCCATGACGATGTAGTGAACCCACCCCGTCGCCATCACCGAGGGCTGGCTGAATAGAGCTGTTAGATTGCCCAGAGATAGCTGGGGATTGAAAAACTCTCTAAGAGTCGCTGCGCTAAACCCGCTAAGCAGAAGGTAGAGATAGACTGCTGCCAAAAGGGCAATGGGCAAGAGCGATTCCATCACCCTGCGGGTTACTTTCCAACCCGGCAACAGGATCATCAGGGCCCAGAAAGGTAGCGCAAACCAGTTGGCTGCGTTAAAGACTATCTCCAGCATGCTTGGAACCCCCAGCATTACCTATCTATTATCGGCCCAGCAGCCCTGGCAATAGAGCTGACAGCAAGGCTACTGTTGCTGGCGGCAGCAATGCGGGAAATCCGGGATCCGCTATCGCCCATGCCCCAAAGATTGCTGATGCTTTTGGCTGTGGAGGTAGGTTGAGCTGGGCCGATGCCGGATTCTCCTGCCTCTGCGTCGGGGGATCTCAGCAACTCCCTGGGTTCCTCAACCCGCTGGGCTGCCATGACCTTGGGGGCAGCAGCTTCCCAGGTGGGCTTGGGGGTAGTCTCCGCAGCAGGGGCCTTCTGGGGAGAAGGCTGCTGAACCGGCACTTTGTCAAGCGGATCTGGCGGCATCTTGGATGGGGCAGAGGGAAGTTGACCCGCAACCTTTCCCCACAGAACTTTGAGGAGTTGCCACATATGGCTTAGCTTCCAGCGCAACTCATAAGTCCAGGCTGGTGCTATCCTGCCATGCCTTGCTCTCAGAGTCTATCCCTCCGCCAGGGGCTGACAAGATAAACTCATAACGAGTATGATGAAGAAGCCGAACTGAGAAGAGACCCACCATGGTGGAGATTCGCGAGATTCCCCTGGCTCAGATTCGCCGTCCGCTGCCGCGGCAGACGGATCCGGGGAAGGTGCAGGCGCTGATGGCTTCCATCCAGGAAATAGGCCTGCAGGAGCCAATTGAGGTTTTAGAGGTGGAGGGAAAGTACTACAGCTTCTCGGGCTGCCACCGCTACGAGGCCTTTGTCCGCCTGGGCAGGGATCGGATCCCATGTCGAGTGCGTAGGGCCACGCCTGCTGTTTTAAGACTTCATTTGGCCTGAGGGAGGGATCCTTTTGTTGCCTCCTTCCTCTCGAGAAACGTAGCCCTGCTCATAGGCAAAGCGCACCAGCTGGGAGCGGTTTTCCAGAGAAAGCTTGCTGAGAATATTGGTCAAGTGGGTCTGGACAGTTCGCGGGCTAATGCATAGCCTTTCGCCAATCTGCTTGTTGGTGTAGCCCTGGATAACCTCCCGGAACACCCGCTCTTCGGCAGGGGTTAGGTTGAGCTCCTCCAAGCGGGGGCGAGGGGCAACATCAGCCTTAGCGGAGTTCTGCTGCCGGATGAGACGGAGGATCTCCAATTGCGTGCGGCGGGATCGTTCAATCTGCGCCTCAATCTTGGCCACCAATTCCAGGGGCTCAAAGGGCTTGATGATGTAGTCGTCGGCTCCCCACTCATACCCCTGAATGCGGTCGCCCAGTTCGCCACGGGAAGAGAGAAAGATAAAAGGAACAAGCTCGCCGCCTCGCTGTTGGCGTAGCTGCCGGCAGAACTCGAAACCATTCATTTCCGGCATCACCACATCTGACACCACCACATCCGGCTGCTCTTCAGCAAACAGGCGCAATCCTTCTCTGCCGGAAGTGGCTGTGCGAACCCGATAGCCATGCTGGCTGAGATGGCGGCTCAGAACCTTGAGGGAAATGGGATCGTCATCTACGACTAGGACGCGCTTCATGATGACCTAAGGGGGAGCCGAAGACTGGCAGCCAAGCTGGAGATCCCTAGCCCATGATAATAGCTGCGGCGGCTCAAGGCAGTTCTTAAGCCCCCATTCCCGAGTAGCGCTGCAGACCCTTCCACCAGAGCCAACGGTTGACCAGCCAAAATAGCCCCAGCCAGGCCAGGCCCATGGCAAAGCCGCGCAGGATGTCCTGGGGGAGCCCTACCCAGAGACTGGCGGGAAAATGCACCAAGTAGGGAAAGGGCGTCCAGCCTAAGACCTGGCGCACCGCTGGCGGAAACACTTCTAAGGGGGCGATCACCCCCGAGAGGAACAAGTACACCAAAAAGTGAAATTGCTCCAGGGCTGATATCCTCTCTACCCAAAAGGCCAGCAGCGCCAGCGTGTACTGCATAAGAAAACGCAGGGCAAAAGCCAAGAGAATAGCCAAGGATCCCAGCGCCACTTGTTGCCAAGAGGGGATCCAAAAAGCGCGGGGATAGAGTAGGAAAAAGAGGGCAATTAAAGCCACAGTAAAGGGGAGGCGGGCGAGGCGTTCCATCAGGTGGCTGGCCACGTGGTGCCAGGCGGGATCCAGAGGCTGTAGTAGGCGGGGAGACAACTTGCCCTCGACCACCTCCTGCTCAAAGTCCCAGATGACCCAGATGATGCTAAACTGGCGCACCAGGAACACCGCTAGGAAATAGCGGATGAACTCCAGGGAAGAGAGCGAGAAGTTCCCTGCGCGAGCAGCCTCGCTCCAGAGCCCCATCATGATCAGAGGCAGAGATCCAGCCAGCGCCCACAAAAGAAGTTCCGCCCGGTACTCCAGCATATAGGCGTAGTAGGCGGAGCAGAGGGCAGCCAGTTTGCGCAAAAAAGCCTTCATAAAGACCCTGCCGACAAGGGATCTGGTGGACGCAAGGCAGGCAAGAAGTTGGCAAGAGTAACTACCGCTCCGACAACCACAATGGCCGGGGGCAACACCGGCGGCGGCTGCACAACCAGGCTGTCCAAACGCAGCAGGTGAACCTCCTGCTCTGGGGTGGTACCCCAGCGGATCAAGGCCACCGGCGTATCGGGAGCTTTCCCTCCAGCCAACAGTTCAGCGGCAATATGGCCGAGGTTGTGGATCCCCATGTAGATCACCAGCGTTTCCACTGCTCCTGCCAAGGCGCGCCAGTTGACTCGGGGGCGGTATTTCCCTGCCGCCTCATGGCCGGTAACAAAGGCAACTGAGGAGCTGAACTCCCGATGGGTGAGAGGGATCCCGGCATAGGCGCTGGCGGCAATGCCTGCAGTAACCCCGGGCACCACTTCCACGGGGATCCCCGCCTGGACTAGGGCCAGCATCTCCTCGCCCCCCCGGCCGAAGATGAAAGGATCCCCGCCCTTGAGCCGCACCACCACAGCTCGTGTCTGCGCTTTCTCAATCAGCAGGGCCGTGATCTGCTCCTGGGGCAAGGTGTGAGCCCCCCGCTGTTTGCCAGCATAGATGCGCTCTGCTGTGGGGGGGATCAGATCCAAGATGGGGGATCCCACCAGGGCATCGTAGATGACTACATCCGCATGGGCAAGCAGGGTCTTGCCCTTAACCGTCAGCAGTCCTGGATCTCCGGGCCCTGCCCCCACCAGATACACTTTGCCCATCTTGTCTCCCAACAGCCTCTTGGAAAGATCCATCTTGCTTAAGCAAGACGGCTTTGACCAGCCCATCTAGCGAGAACAGGCCGTCCGCACCGTCTCAACAATGGCCTGCAGCAGTTGAGGATCGCGCCAGAGGGGTGGCTCCAGCTCAAGCTGCAACAAGGGCCACTGCCGCCGCAACCGCTGAACCTGGTCTTGTAAGGAGCGCAGCAAGCTGCCCGGGAAGAGGAAAAAGGGCAGCACCCGCAGGCGGTACTGGCTAAGGCGCAAGCAGTGAACGACGGTGG
The DNA here is from genome assembly GCF_047461755.1 of Synechococcus sp. R65.1. Classification (NCBI taxonomy): domain Bacteria; kingdom Bacillati; phylum Cyanobacteriota; class Cyanophyceae; order Synechococcales; family Synechococcaceae; genus Synechococcus; species Synechococcus sp. R65.1. The sequence continues at coordinate 55,937 of NZ_JANSHU010000003.1, forward strand.
TCTCTAGCGTAGGAGGCTGGGCGGCAAAAGCCAGGTGAATCGGGATCCCAAGCAGGTGCTGTTTTAAAGCTTGGATCTCAGCTTGCAGCTGGGCGGCAAACTCGGGCAGACGGCTGCCATGGCCGAACAGGATCCAGGCGTGGATCAACTCCCCCAACTGCTGCGCCGCTGCTACGCGCGCTGCCACCAGATCAAGCAGGGCTGGATGCTGGCCAATCGGCGGTGTCAACAGCAGCTTTAGGCAGGGCCAGCGAGCCCGAAGCTCCTCCAGCACCGCTGGCAGATCCTCCTCCACATGGGCTCCCCTCCCCATGAAGAGCGATACCAACACCACTGGGTTGTCGCACCTGGGCAGCCGAGCCGCCAAGTACCTGTGAATCTGCTCCGCCAGGCCCAGGGACTTGCCTTCCAACTGGGCCAGCTCCACCGGCTGGGGAGCCAGCTGCTGCCGCACCCTCGCCAGCAACTCCGCTGCCGCCTGCTGGTATTCCGGATCCCGACTGCCGTGACAGACCAAAAACACCAGGGGAGGTGAAGACATGACAGAGCTTAGGGATCCAGACGCACTTGTTCCATTTTGCTCCCTACTGGCAAGGTTTCGCGCCAGATCTGGACGTATGATTTGAGATAATGTACACGCCCATTTTTCTAGACTCGCCGGCCCTTTCCCAGGGTTTCATGTCATTTGAGAACCGCTCCACTGCCCCCGAACTGCTGATCCACGTTTTGCGGGAGGGCTTGACCGAATCTACCCATTATTGCCAAGCCGTGGTGGCCGATAGCCGCGGGCGCTCCCTGGCCGTAGCCGGCAAAAGCACCACACCCGTCTTTGCCCGCTCTGCCCTCAAGCCCTTTCAGGCACTGGCCATGCTCTCCACGGGCATCCGCGAGCGCTATCGGCTTGGCGAGAAAGACATCGCCATCATGTGCGCCTCCCATCAGGGCACTACGGCCCATGCGCGGCAAGTGTTCAGCATGCTCTGGCGCGCCGATCTTTCCCCCGAGCTGCTGGTCTGCCCCACCCCACCCGGCAAGCCTAGCCCACTGTGCCACAACTGCTCCGGCAAGCACGCTGGCATGCTGCTAGCAAGCCGCGCCCAGAACTGGACTTTGCAGGACTACGCCCAGCGGCAACACCCCGTTCAGGCTCTGGTGCGGGCTAAGTTGGCCGATTTGTTGCAAATGCCCTCGGAAGAGTTTTTATTTGCCCGCGATGACTGCGGCGTGCCCACCTACCAGTTGCAACTTAACCAGCTAGCTTACCTGTATGCTCAACTAACTGCAGGAGAGCGGCCTGAGCTGGAAGCCATTGTCCGCGCCATGACCCACTGTCCGGAAATGGTGGCGGGCGAGGGATGTTTCGACACCGAGTTGATGCGAGCTACCCAAGGCGAGCTGGTCAGCAAGTCCGGCGCCGAAGGGATCCAGTGCATTGGACGCGTCGGAGAGGGGATGGGCCTGGCCATCAAGGTCCAGGATGGAGCAGCGCGGGCCAAATATGCCTTGGCTTTGCACCTGCTGCAGCGTATGGGCTGGATTCAGCCTGCTGCTGCCGAAATGTTAGGGGAGCGCTTCCTCTCCATTGGCCCTTACACCCGCCTTGAGGTGGAAGGGGAACTGCGTATGCCTTGAAGAGCCGGAGGTGGGAAGGCCTTGCACCCAAACTCTTGGTGATGCTAGTTTTCTGAAGAAAAGGCCCAAAAACTAATGATTGAAGCCCTCTTCAAGACTCTTGACGACGAGCTAGGCAAGCTATTTGCCCTGACTAAGAAAGCAAAGGAGACCGCAGGGAAAGCCCAAGTCGCTTGTAAAGGAGGGCAAGTTCCAGCCCTGAGCCGCCAGCTACAAGGCTGTAGCTCTGTCCTCAGCGAGGCTCTTTCCCAGGTGGAGACGGTAAGACAAGCCCTTGAACAAACCCAGCAGGTTTTGGAGAGAACTTCTCTTGAAGAACTTGCTAGCGAGGTAGGAGAACGAGTCGGCCAGCCTTGGCTGCCTACGGAAAGCCCCCATGTCTTTGTAGCTTTCCCCGCCTTAGTGCGCTTTTCCAGGGAGGGAGTGCGCATAGATCGCAAGCTTCTACGCTCTCAACGGCCCAGTGCCATTGCAGAGAAGATTCTCCGAGCAAGAATGACCAAAGGGAAAGAAACTAATCCAGAGGTAGTTCTTGAACGCATCTGGAAAGCGGCAAAAATTGCAGCGGGTTACTTGAGAAAGTCAAGCGCAGAGCTGCCTCGTTCTCTTCAAGTACCTGCTCGCGATGTCTTCGAGGTGCTCCACCTCAACAACCCAGACTACACCGAAGTGGAGTTTACGCGGCATCTTTACCTCTTGGATCGAAATGGCACCAACCATGTGGAGGGCTACCGCTTGATCTTCTCCGCGTCTACAGGCACGCGCTCGGGTCGCTACTACCGCATTCGAGACGAAGCTGGGGTGGAGCACGCCTACTATCTTTTGGAGTTTGAGAAGCTATGAGCGAAGAGGGCCAGGGTCGGCTAGAGCCTAATTTGTGGCTGCGCTGTCTGGAAGAAGACTACTTGCGTTCTTTTATCCCTGAAGGTGGTGCCACTGTCAAGCTGGCCGTTGTTCCGAAAGATTCCTACTCTTGGGTGCGGAAAGCGCTGCTGGAAAAGCTTAACCAGTATTCCTTTCATATTTTTGATTTGACAGAGGAGTGCTTAAAGCTGCATTCAGTCGAACAGCTTTGGTTTGCCCTTGCTCAGAGAGTAGATTGGGAGACTTTTGCCAAAGATCTGCGCTTCAACATTCTCCAAAAAATTGGATACCCTCCCAGGCTAGATCTGCAGGACTGCACTTTAGAGCAGTTGGCCGAATTCTATCAGATTGAAGCCCGTGAGATCAAACTAGAGTTTCAGCGGGAAATTAAGAGAGGTATTTTTCTGGATTACTCACTAGCCCTTGACTTTCGCAAAGCCATAGTCCGACTTGTCTACGAACCCCTTCAAAGCCCAGGCACTCTGGAAGGTCTATGCTCTGCAATTCAAGAGTGGCTTAAAGGTACGCTGAGCTCTATCAGCCGGGTGCGTGAAGCGGCTATTTTTCGAAAGATTGACAGGACAAATGCTCGAGAGATTCTACTTTCTTTCTTAAGACTATTTACACGACGATCCGGCTTAGTAGCAGTCCTTGTCAGCTTGCTTCACTACTACGAGCGGACCCCCAGTGGACGCCCTAACTTTACCAGTCGACAAATCCTTGAGCTCTACGAGACTTTGCGTGAGTTTATCGATGCGGAGAGTGAACTAGAAAAAACTGTGTTAATTTTCTTAGCTCCTCCAGAGTTTATTGAATCTGAGCGTCTGTCTTATCATAGATATCGAGCTTTGCAAACTCGAATTGAGAATGAGGTTTCTTCTCTTCAAAAGCCTAATCCATGCACAGCTATGGTGCAGCTTCTATGAATGTAGCGATTGCAGCTAGGCGGGCCATTGAAGCCCTACGAAATGGCGTTCCTAACCGGTTCGCAGTTGCAGAACTTGGCTCTTGGCAGTATCAGATTGAGGAGCGTTTTCAAGAGCTGTGCAAGGGTGCTAGTTCAGGCCCTGCAGGAATGCTGATAAAGGGGGATTTTGGGACAGGCAAGTCCCATCTTCTACTAACCCTGCAGGAGCGAGCAAGGAAGAATAACTTTGCCACCTCCCTAGTTGTCGTCTCCAAAGAGTTGCCCCTCGGTAACCCCAATCGCCTGATTCCCCGCCTCCTTGCCCAGGTCGAGCTCCCTGACATGGTTGAGCGTGGGATCCAAGGCATGGCAGCCCGGCTACAGTACTCCTCGCCTTCTTTCCAGAAGTTCCAGCTTTGGGTTAACCAGTGGCAGTTTGGGTCAGGCTGGTGGCCGGCCACCTTGGCTCTGTACCAAAGGTTAGGAGGCGATGACGAGAAGCTAGACGCCATTGTCCGCTTTTGGGCTGGTGAGCCCACTCTGAAGTCCTCAGAGGTAAGGCGAAGCCTACGGGATCACGGCTTGGCAGGTGCTTATCCCATTGGCAAGCTACCCCCTGCAGAAAGCCTACACTGGCAGCGCCTGGCCTTCTGTGCCCAGCTATGTCGGGCCATAGGGTTTGGGGGCTTGGTGGTTTTGGTGGATGAGATTGAGCTTATTGCCCAGTACAGTCTTCTTCAGCGGGTCAAGTCGTACCGCGTTCTTGGGCACTTGTTTGGTACAACAACCCTGCCTGAAGAAATAAAGAAAGCTCCGCTGGTTTTCGTAGGAGCAGTAACCCGCGATTTCGAGAGGGTCATTCTACAAGAAAAAGGAGATTGGGAGAAAGCACCTAAGATAGCTCTCCAGAAGCATATGTCTGAGGAAGTCGTAAAGGCCGGCATGGAGGCTATTAGCCAAGCTACCCCTCTCCGTTCCTGCTTAGAAGCCCGCGAGGCCATTCAATCCATGTGGCGTAGGGTAGCGGATCTCTACCAGAAAGCTTATCCCGATTGGGTACGCCCATCGCCGCCACAGCTTCCTGAGCTCTACAGCACAACCACTGTGCGGTCAATTATTCGCCGCTGGATTACGGAGTGGGATGTGCGTCGGTATTACAGCCCCGATACAGAAATTGTGATTGTAGAAGATGAGGCGATCAAGTCTACCCCAACTGAGGAGCTTCCAGAGTTGGAAGAGGACGAAGAATAAGCCCAGTCAATCCCTAACTAGCTTTGAGAGGCCTCAGCGCTGGAAAGGGTTTTGGAAAGGATTCGGGCTGGAGCTCTGCCCCTTGTTGCGGTACTTGGGGTTGATGGTCAGGGTGCCAGCTCCCAGGCCTCGCTGCGCCAAAAACTCCAGGTTGCGGTGGCGCATGGTGGTGTCGTAGTCAGTTTTAACGCGATCTTCTAGAATAGCCACCTGCTGCAGCGCACTTAGCAAAATGGAAGCTGCCTGTTCGGACGTGTAGCCATTCTGGGAGGCATAGCGCACGGCAAACTCGTCGGCTGCCACCTGGGCCTTCTGGCCTTTCTCCGCTTTGCGCAAAAGGAACACCGCTGACGCCGCCAAACCAGCGGCCAGAGCCACGCCAAGGTTGTCCCCCATCTGCAGCTCCACCAGGAGGCCCATTGTGCCCGCTCCAATGAGAGCAGGGTACAGCAACAGCGCCGACCAGTTGTCTCCCAAGGCCAGCTCGGTGGCCATCACGGCTTCCCGCAAAAAGTAGATCTTCTGTTGATCAGGGCTCAGCTTCTGCCAACGGCTGAGGTCAATGGCAAAGCGGGTGTACTTCTGCCAGGGGAAGCGCCAGAGCGGCTGCACAACCCGAGACTGGTCAGGGGATCCAATCTCGATCTGCACCTCAGGTCGGATCTCCACCGGGAGAAACTGGATCAGGCGATCGAACTCAGAAATGGTGTACATACCGGCGCGGTAGAGCTGCAGTTGGAGATGGAGATCACTACCTACCTATGGTAAAGGATTCTGGTCTTCTCTGGGGGCTAGCTCCCAAAAAGCCCGGAGCCAAGGGGCTACGCGAACTGGGACTGTTGCCCTGCTACCGGTAATTGACAAACTGCAGTGCCACCGGGTAATCCTGCTGCTTGAGCATTTGAATTACCGCCTGCAGCTCATCTTTGTCTTTGCCGAAAACCCGCACCAGATCTCCCTGAATCGAAGGCTGCACCTTCTTGAAGTTGTCGCGGATTTGCTTGGCAATCTGCTTGGCCAACGCCGGGTCAATGCCTCTTTTGAGGCGAACTACCTGACGCACCCGGTTGCCAGCGGCACTTTCCGGAGCTTGAAAGTCGAAGATCTTCAGGGAGAGGCCCCGCTTAGCTGCTTTGGCTAGGAGAAGATCCCGAATGGAGTTGAGAGCCATCTCGCTGGCGGTGGTGATGGTCAGGGATCCCTCCTCCAGCTTAATTTCCGTCTGGGTATCCTTGAGGTCGTAGCGCTGCTTAACCTCCCGCTGAACTTGGTCTAGCGCATTCACCAACTCCTGCCGGTTGAAGTCGCTGACAATATCAAACGAGTGGGTGGAGGCCATAGCCCTCCTCTTCACTGGCGTTCCGTAGTTTAAGCCTATCAAGGGCTTCGCAGGTGCGGGAGAGGCTACAACAGAGGAAGGGAGACTCGCGCTCCTCCTCTAGTTAGCAAAGCAGCAGGATGGGCGACGTTGTCTTAATTACAGGCGCTTCCGAGGGTATCGGCAGGGCAACTGCCTTTACCTTTGCCCGCGGTGGCTACCGCCTGGCGCTGGCTGCCCGCACGGCCGAAACTCTGAAGCAAACAGCTATCGAGCTGGAGCAAAGCCTCAATGCGGAAGTATTGGCTGTCCCTACCGATGTGACGCAGCCGGATCAGGTGCAAAAGCTGGTCGAGGCTACCCTGGAGCGCTATGGTCGCATCGACTGCCTGATCAACAACGCCGGCATCTGTCTGAGTGGCCCTTTCCTGCAGACGACGTTGGAACACTGGCAGGCGCTGATGGCAGTTAACTTCTGGGGCTATTTGCACACCATCCGGGCAGTGCTCCCCGACATGCTGAAGCGTAAAAGAGGCCAGATTGTCAACGTCGGCTCTATAGGTGGCAAAATGCCCCTGCCTCAGATGGCTGCCTATTGTGCCAGCAAGTATGCAGTTAGCGGGCTGACGGAGGCGCTGCGTCTAGAGCTGCAACCCCACGGCATCCAGGTCATCGGTGTCCATCCGGGCCTGGTCAACAGCAACTTTCTCAAGCGGGCCATTTTTCTCGAGGAGCCGGGAGAGGACAACTTGACCCACCCAAGCAGGGCACGGCAGCGAATGCAGCAGGCCCTGGAGAGCTTTTGGGTTAGCCAGCCGGAAGATGTGGCCGCAGCCATCTGGGAGGCTGTCTGCCACTCCAAGTCAGAAGTGGTCGTCGGCATGGCCCAGTGGGCAGTAGCAGCCTACACTCTCTTCCCTGGCTGGGTTGGTCCGTTGCTGCAAAGTTTGCCCGACTGATCCTAGGCTCAACTTCGCCAGTTCAGAGGCGGGTATTATGGTAGGCATGGTAGGCCCTGCCAGTTGCAGCGGAAGGATCCTGAGGATCTATGGTAGACCCCGTGCCTTCCCCTCCAAGTGCTCAGCAGCATCTTCTCATCGTGGAAGATCGAGATGGACGCCGCACGCAGGTGCTGACGGCTGCAAAGTACTTCATCGGTCGCGACCTGGCCAACGATATCTGTCTTAACTCTCAGTACGCCTCCCGCCACCATGCCATGCTGTTGCGCATCCCTGCTGAAAAGGAGGGAGAATACTCCTATCGCATACTGGACGGGGATCTGGAGGGCCGGCCCAGCACCAACGGTCTGTTGATCAACGGCCAGAAAGTCTCTACCCACCAGCTTAAGTCGGGGGATGTCATCAGCTTTGGTCCAGACGCCAAGGCTACCTACATCGTCAAGAACCCCTAGCTTGACCTTTATTGGGTTTGCCTTCTTCTTGAGGGTTTTTCTCTAGTCCTCGTTCGCGACAGCGGTGCGGAGTTGCCGGACAATTCGCTACCTTGTGGCACAATGTGCAATTTCGCCAACGCACCTTCTGCCTTGACGTGGACTAGCTAAGCTAGTAAGCTGGCAGGTGCCTTTTTTCTAGGCATTTTGCCTGGGCTAAAGTTGGCTCCGTCTCTAGCCTGTGGGCTCTATCCAGGGCAAGGAGCAACCACTGTCAGCTCGACGGGAGGTGAGGGCTGTGGAGATCCCTCTGGCGGCGCGGTAGGCGTTGAGCCTGCTACCAGTCATGGATCATGGGAGTGTTTGTTAGCGTTTCGTAGGTCTCTCAGAGCGGATGAGTTGGCAGTCACAGAGGGGTCGGCGCTCCTACCAGGTTGTCCCCGTGGGCGGGATTGCCTTGGGCCTGGCTCTGCTGCTGCTGGGATGTGCCTCCTCATCCTTGGAAGCCCAGGGGACGGCAGCTGTTGCCAACGCTGCCCCCGCTAAAGGAGAGCCCCAGCACCTGCCCGTGGAAGCAGAAGTAACCCTTGCCGGTCGGCGCTTTGAGCTGGAAGTGGCTCGCACCCCTGAGCAACAGCGGCTGGGCCTGATGTTCCGCACCGATTTGCCGCCCAATCGCGGCATGTGGTTCCCCTTCGACCCACCCCAGCCGGTTGCCTTCTGGATGTTCAACACACCGCTGAACCTGGACATTATCTTTCTCCACCAAGGCCGGGTGGTGTACATCGCCGCCAATGTGCCCGGCTGTCCCGCCCTGCCCTGCCCCACCTATGGGCCTCCCCCCAGCCAGCTAGTGGACAGCGTGCTGGAGTTCCGTGGCGGGACGGCAGCGGCCTTGGGCTTGCAAGTTGGAGATACGGTTGAGATCCGCGAGCTCTCGCCCAAAGCTCCTTGAGGGTCCTGTTGGCCGTCTTGATTGCAATTGGGATGGCCTCTTTGCGATGATTCTTCCTAGGGGTCGCTGATGCAAAGAGGCGACGGCGAGCTCAGGATGGTTCGGCTACTGCCAGCAAAGCCCTATGGAGGTTAGCAGCGTAGCCCAGTGGCTGGGGGTCGGGGCTGTGGCCCTGGCTTGTGTGCTTTGGGCCGAGATTGTGCGGGATGTGCGCCATTGGCTAGCCCACCAGTGGCCCTGGCTGATGCCCAAACACACCCTGCACCACCGCCTGTTTCGCCCCGATCTCAGCGTGGTAGACCCAAAGTTATACCGGGAATCCCAGTGGCACCACGACGTCCCGGAAGCGGCGACGATGCTTCTGGCTGGGATCCCCTGGGTGGTGCTGTTGGGACAGGGATCCTGGCTGTACGGCCTGGCGGCGGCGGTGGGAGTGGTCTACTCGGCCAGTTTCTTAGCTGCTGGCCTGCTGCGGGGCTGCGGGCTAGCTCTGCAAACGGATATTACCCACCAGCCGGGGCCTTTCCCTACTCCTCCCAGCCAGTGGCATGTCAACCGCGCCTACCACTGGCGGCACCACTTCGACGACACCAACGCCTACTTCTGCGGCACCCTAACCTTGCTGGATCGGATCATGGGCAGCAGTCTCTCTTTTAAAGGCAAGCGCGTGGCCATCACTGGCGCCTCCGGCACCCTGGGCCGGGCCCTCTTGAAGCACTTTTCCCGCCATGGGGCCCAAGTCATCGCCCTCAGCTCCCATGCGGATTCGGTTTCCATCGAAGTGGACGGACAACTCCAGCCGGTGCCGACTGTTCGCTGGCAGGTGGGGCAGGAGGGATCCCTGGCCGAGCTCCTGGAGGAGGTCGATATCCTGGTCATCAACCACGGCCTAAACGTCCATAGGCAACGGGATCCCGAATCGGTTCGCCAGTCCTATGCCGTCAACACCTTCTCGGCATGGCGCCTGATGGAGCTATTTTTCCAGACGGTGCGCAGCAATCGGGAAATGGCCACCAAAGAGGTCTGGGTGAACACCTCCGAAGCCGAGGCCAGCCCTGCTTTTAGCCCCCTCTACGAGCTCTCCAAACGGGCCCTGGGCGACCTGGTGACCCTGCGCCGTCTCGATGCTCCCTGCGTGGTGCGCAAGCTTATCCTTGGCCCTTTCAAGAGCCAGCTCAACCCGATTGGAGTTATGTCGGGGGATTGGGTGGCCGCCCAAATCCTGGCCCAGGCCAAACGCGACTGCCGCAACATCATCGTCACTATCAATCCCCTCACCTACCTACTTTTCCCGCTGAAAGAGTTGGCCGTCAGCACCTATTTCCGCTTGTTCAGCCGCCGCTCTTCTCCACTAGCCGTCCCCGATCCCAGCGCTGGGATCCCAATCTAGGGAGTCGGGCAAGTCCTAGCCAGCTTATGGCATTGGGCGCCAAGGTGGAGTAAGACAAAAGCAGGTTCTTTGGCGTCAGCAGGATGGGATCCCTTCGGGGAGCGAAAATGCCCTTTTGGAGAATTCAGCAGCTCGCTCTCCAAATGAACGTTGGGTGTGAGGAGTAGGAGTGAGCGATGAAAATTGCGCAACAGTGGGCGCGCGCAGTGCTTTGCCTAGTGGGTGGCGCCTGGATGCCGGGGCTTTTGTCCGGCTGTGCCATTCCCATAGCCGCTGCAAGGGTCGCCGAGGTTCAGGTGCGCCTGGTACATGTGGCCCCCAATACCCCTCCCCTTGACTTGGAAGTGGGGGGCGTCAAGGTAGCGCGCAGTGTAGCCTATGGCTTGGTGAGCGAGTATACCCGCCTGCCGACAGGAGAGTACGACATCCTGTTGCTTGCAACGCCCGAGACGTCCTCGGCTTCTCAGGTGGTGGCCAAAACGGTGGCCAACTTTAGAGGTGGGGGAGTATTCTCAGTGGTGGCCGCTGACGAGCCCAATCGCGTGACGGCCTTGGTACTAGAAGACAATATTAACCCCCTGTTCGATCAGGCCCTGGTGCGGTTTGTCCACGCTGCTCCCGACGCGCCCCCTCTGCAATGGCAAGGGGAGCGGGGACGAGTGCTGATACCCCAGTTGGCCTTTGGGCAGGCTTCTACCTTTCAGGCGATGCGCCCCGGCTTTACCCAAGTCCAGGTGTTCACCGTCGCTCCCAGGATCCCCCTGCAACGCTTTGACCTGCAATTGGAGGCAGGCAAAGTCTATACCCTTTATGTGGCAGGGTTGCTGCGTAGCAATCCAAGCTTGAGTGGGGTGCTAGCGGAAGAAACGCGGGCTCGTCGCCTTCTCTAGGTGTCTTCCTCCTACACTTCGGGAAGTAACAGTGGATACCCTATTCCGGGTGGAGGTGCTCAGCCAAACCCCAGATCCCGAGCGGGTGATCTGGCTGGCGATGCACCAGGACTACAGTGCGGAGTACGTTACGGCTGCCAGTCGCGTCCCGGCCAATTACGGTGAGGCGGTGGTGCGGCACCTATTGGAGGGTGACCGTGGGCATTATGGGCCTTTGGAGCATCCGCAGATTACGTTTGCTGTGGGGTATTTTCCGCACTTAGTGGTGCAGCAGGCGCGCACGCACCGTATTGGGGTGTCGTTCGATGTGCAGTCGTTTCGGTACACTGGGAAGCAGCTTCTGGAACTGGGATCCGATCCCAGCCCTGACCAACTGGAGCAGGTGTTCTATGTCCCCGCCAACATCAAGGAGGGGCAGGCCAAGACCCGCGAGGGAGTTTGCCCCATCTCCCCAGAAGCGCTGGGCATTGTGCTAGAGCAATACCGCAGCCAAGTGGCCGCCTACCGCCGCTTGGTAACCGAGTGCGGTGTACCGCCTGAGGATGCTCGCTGCGTTTTAGGCTACGGCATTCGGCAGCACTTCGTGGTGAGTTTTAACTGCCGTAGTTTGATGCATTTTTTGGATCTACGTGCCAAGGCAGATGCGCAGCGCGAAATTCGGGAGTTGTGCGACCTGATTTGGCCCCACTTTGAAGCGTGGTGCCCGCACATTGCGGCGTGGTACCGCAAAAACCGCTGGGGCAAGGCTAGGCTATCTCCTTAGAAATTGGATGAGAACGCCCTACAAAGCCTAGAGTCAAGGCTTAGAATTCCCTGAGCTTTAACCTCGCCTTTTGGCTAGGGGTTTATGGATCCCAAAGCTTATGAACAAATGGCGAGCCTAGAAGATCGGCATTGGTGGTTTCTGGGCCGTCGCCGCATTCTCCGCCAGGTTATTGCAAGGATCCCTCTTCCTCCCGCAGCTTGTATTTTGGAAGTCGGCTGTGGCAGCGGTGGCAACCTGGAAATGTTGTCTCAATTTGGCCAGGTCTTCGCAGTGGAAAGAAGCGAGATAGCATTGCCTATTGCCCGGGCCCGTGGAATCGGAGTTGTGGCCGAAGGGGAATTGCCACATCGGATCCCTTTTGGTTCTCAACAATTTGATTTGATTGCTCTGCTGGATGTCCTAGAGCATTTGGAGGAAGACAAAGCGGCTCTGGAAGCCCTTACCAAGAGGCTAAAGCCCCCTGGCTACATGGTGATTACGGTACCGGCCTACCCCTGGCTGTGGAGTACCCACGACGAACTCAATCACCACAAGAGACGCTACACGCCGGAACAACTTCGCTCCCTACTTAAAAGCGTCGGCTTGGAAACTTATATCTTTACCTTTTTCAACAGCTTTCTCTTTCCATTGGCAGCAGGGATCCGCCTAGCCCAAAAGGGCCTACGCCTCAGGGAGAGCCAGGATCTGAAGATGCCCTTGCCCTGGGTCAACTGGCTTTTAGCTGAGATCTTTGCTGCAGAAGCCTATTTGATCCCCAAGTTCCCTCTGCCCTTTGGCCTGTCTCTGTTGGCAGTAGCTAGTCCTAGGAAAGATGCGTTGGCCTAGTCTCCCAACTCGGGATCCGGCCGTACCCGCACTTCCATCTGGCGCAGCAGCCGCAGCGAGCTTTCCGGCCCATCGATCATCTGCTGCTCGTTGATCCAGTAGGTGGCAATGCCCAGGTCCTCAAGGAAGCGGATGTAAGGATCCGGCGGCGGCCCGTCAAAAACGGCGGCTTTTTGGACGGAAAAGCCCTGCTCTAGCCAAGGCGTGAGGGCAAAGCGCTCGTAGTAGAGCAACTGCCCCACCACCTCCTGCATGACCTCTGCTGCATCTTTGTGGTGTAGCAATTTCACCTCGGCCAAAAGCAGCTGCCCGTCTGCAACCGCTAAGAAGTCAAAGGTGTGCTGGTCTTCGCGCACTTCCAAGCCAGCCAGACGGAACCAGCGGCGAAACTGGTGCAAGATTTCGTTGTGGCGCTCGCTGCGCTCCAACTGACGCCGGCGGCGGCGCTCTGCCATCAGCGGGTCTGTCCCGGCAGAGGAAGGGATACCACTGCTGCAAAACTGGGGCGGCTCGTCGGGATCTAAAACCACCCTACCCCCTGCAGGTTGGTGCAAGAGGGGTGGCATAGAGGGCAACAGCTCGACGGCTCCCCACTCCACCTCCGGCTGCGCAGCCAGGGCAAGCAGAGGGCGGTTGAGAGGGTGTTCCGGGTGGGTGTCAAACAACAGCTTGAGTTGGGAGTGGCTAAACTGAAAATCTAAACGAAACTGTTCCACAGAAAGGCGATCCCGCCCCTTTTGCAGAGTCTCCTGGCCAAAGTAGAGCATTACCAGGAGAGGATAGATGGGTAGAGGGCGATGGGGTGGGATAAGCATGGCCCACATCGCGTCAGTCCAGTGGGGAAGCAGGATCTCGGCCTGTCTGCCCTTGCCCACCACCTGCAGCATTTTGGGGTGGCCGGGCTGCCAACCACAGGGATGGTCGTCGAAGCCACAGGTTTGCCGCCCTTGGTCCACGCTTAGGGGGTAGCGCCCGTCGTAGAGGCGAAAGGGACACAGATCCCGGTCTGCTGCTAAAAAACGCTCGTCCTGCCACAAGTGGGCGGCCAGGGCATGACAGCCAATGCCTTCCTGGCTGTTGCAGGCTTTGAGCCAGCGGCGTTCGACCAATTTGCCCCCCACTTTGCTTGGCGCCAGAGGCCGAACAAGGCCATTTTCCCCTTGGTTAAACAGCGGCCACACCAGGGGCTCCCCTGTCTCTGGCAGCGTGGGTAAGAGAGGGTGGGTTTTGGTGTAAAACGGGTCACAAATGCGCTGGGCCACCTGCTCCAGGGGCAGGCCATGGGGAGACCCCACCGGCGGCACAAGGGATCCCGATCCGGCCTGAGCGCGGTGATACTGGATGGCCAGAGCTACCTCCAACCCTACTGGACGCAGTTCCGGCGTCAACTGCCGGTAGCGCTGCAGTAGCCGTGAAGCTTGCACAAACAGGTCGTAGCGCCGAACGGGAACTGCCTCAGCCATAGGGTTGCCGGAAAAGATCCCCACTGCCTTGGGCAAGAGCTGGCACAGACAAGCACCATGGCCTCAAGAAATGAGACCTTGGCAACTGTCTCTGCAGACCCTGACCTTGCCGAGGATATCGGGCCGACACCCATTCCCCTTGGCGTCAGGTCAGTAGTCAGTGTAGTGGAGAAACCCAGGGTAGTGGAGAAACCCAGGCGCGAGAAGATGTTCCCACCTGGCGGCAGGTTGTGGGAAAAATGCGCAGCAGGCCCTAGCGTCGCGGCCACCAAGGAAACCAAGGAAAGGGAAAGGGACGCTCTGTCTCTGCGTCGCGGTCGTACTCGGTTGGGCGGCCCGTCTCTGGCTGGATCGCCAAGCTGCCCACGGAGTCGGCCTCTCGGTAGACGCGGGCAATTTGATGGTGGATTTGGGCCATGTCTTCAGCAGAGACCACGCCATTGTCGGTGGCTTTGTAGAACTGGATCGTGACCCGAATGGGGAAGCGAGGATCCCGCTCGATGTCCAGGTTGTTGATCTCGGTGAAGGGGCCCTCTACCTCTCCATGTCCGATGACAGCGGCTTCTACATTGCTGAGGCCGGCCAGGTCGGCTGCGGGTCCGAAATTGACAGAGATATCCTCAACTTCCCTTCGCGGCGGCTGCCGCTGCTGGAGAGGTACTTGGATCACATCACCAGGTTCAGGGCTTCTTCTGCTACTTCCGCCGAATGGGGATCTCTGGGGGTTGGGTTGGCGGCTTGCTCGGCCCGAAAATCGCTGAGGCGCTGCCCGGTGAGGCTGGCCCGTTCACCGTTTTGATTGAAGAAAAGGCGCTGGCCCCAAATAGCCCCGCCCACCCTATCTTCGGTGCGGTTCTCGATCACCGTAATGCTGGTGCCCTCGCGGGTGGCCAAGATTGCCAGCACGGCTGGGTTACCGGGATAGGATTGGTAGTTGAACAACACCGGGTTGAATTGGGCAGAGCCCCCGGCAGGGATAGGCAAAAAGGCGGCCTGGGCGCTCACCAACACATGGCTATCCCGTGGAGCCAGCAGGGAGTTCCGGTTGCCGGCCCAAGAGCCGGGATCATGTAAGTAGCGGCGCAGATTCCCCAGCAGCTCTCGCAACGACACGGGTTGCAGGGGTTTTCCTTTTTCGTTGCCCACCAGCACCTGTAGGCTATCGAGGGGCAGGTCGGCAGACAGATCGGCAAAGTTGGGGTAGCGGATCACCGGCATCTGGCTCAGCTCGTAGCGGCCCGTTCTGGGGTTGAGCTGTTGTACCTGGATGGTCATGTCGCTGATGTTGGGGCCAAGGGCAGATCCCTTGTGGCGTCCGGTATCTTCCCAGGTGATGTTGACGATATCCAGCCCATACTGCTTTGCCAAGGCTCGCGCTTGCGGATCCCAGGTCATGGAGATCGTCCGGTCGATGACCTGCCTGTAGGCCAAGTATTCCGCCCACTCTGAAGGAGTGGGGGAAGAAAGGGACTGGTGGAGCGGAAAATCCATAGGGGTTGCCTGCGAGGTGGACACCATCAGTGTAGGGACGAGGGCTGCTCCGGCCAGGGAAATGCCCACCCAGCTCAGTGAACTCAGCAGCCAGGGGATGGGGGCGCGCATAGCAATATTCCTGAGGATTGGAAATTGGGGGACTATACCCTGACAATAGCTCCCAAAAGGGGAGAGGACGTGGCGGTTTCACTTTTGGCAACCCCATGCCTCTGCCGGGATCCCAAGCCACCTGGGCTACCATATAGAAATTGTAGCGCTCCTGCCAACTTTCCCAGATCATGGCCAATCTTCAACGGGATCCTGAGGTCAACTTGTCGGCTGCTTCGGCTCTTGCCCAAAACCCCCAGCCGGCGATCCCCTCCTTGCCGTTGCACGTCATGTTTCGCTTGGGCCTATTTCAGATGGGCTTGGGGATGATGTCGCTGCTGACGCTGGGGGTGCTCAACCGGGTCATGATCGACCCCGATCTCTTGGCCATCCCGGCCACGGTAGCAGGGGGATCCCTGGCCATGCACCAGTTGGTGTCTCCGGCCCGCGTCTGGTTTGGGCAGCTTTCCGATGCCAAGCCTTTGTTTGGGACGCACCGCAGCGGCTATGTACGCCTGGGATCGGTGCTCTTTGCCCTGTGCATCTTTTTGGCAGTGCAGGTGGTGTGGGGTTTGGGGCAGAGCTTTGCTAGAAGTGGCTGGTCGCTGGCCACCTATGGCTGGATTGCTCTGGCCGCCTTCATGTTTGCTCTTTACGGGCTTTGCCTCAGTGCCTGCTCCACGCCCTTTGCGGCGCTGCTGGTGGACGTTTCCGATGAGCACAACCGCTCCCAGTTGGTGGGGATCGTCTGGTCGATGCTGATGTTGGGCATTGCCGGGGGAGCAATTGGCTCGGCGGTGCTGCTGCGCGGCCTGGATCTAGAGAATCTCCAGAGTACGATTAACCGCCTCTTTATCGTCATTCCTGCCGTGGTGATCCTGCTGGGGGTCATCGCTACCTGGGGGGTAGAAAAGCGCTATTCCCGCTATGGATCCCGTTCCACCTTGGCCGGGCGGGAGGATCAGATTACCCTGGGCACGGCCCTCAAGGTGCTCACCGCCAGCCGCCAAACCCTGATCTTCTTCAGCTTTTTGGCCCTGATGACCATGGGCCTGTTCATCCAACAGCCGGTTCTCGAGCCCTATGGCGGCGAGGTGTTTGGCATGACGGTAGCCCAGAGCACCCAGCTCAACGCCTTTTGGAGTATAGGCGTCTTGGTAGGGATTGTGGTGACTGGCTTTCTCATCGTGCCTAGGCTGGGCAAGCAGACGACTGCCCGCTTGGGCTGCCTGCTGGTGGCCCTTTCTTTTGGGCTGACCATTGCCGCAGGGTTTACAGGCAAGCCGCAGCTGCTGCAGCTATGTATGATCCTGTTCGGCTTAGCCTCGGGGATCACCACCAACGGCGCCATTAGCCTAATGTTGGATTTGACAGCAGCAGAAACCGCCGGCACCTTCATCGGCGCGTGGGGCTTGGCCCAGGCGATGTCGCAGGCGCTTTCTACCCTCATTGGCGGCGCTTTGCTCGATCTGGGGCGGCTCCTTTTCCCCACTTCCTCGGTGCTGGCCTATGCCACCGTCTTTGGAGTGGAGGCAGGGGTGATGTTGCTGGCAGTGTATCTGCTGGGCCGGGTGAGCGTAGCGGAGTTTCGGGAAAACACCAGCCGCGCTCTCACCAAAGTGCTAGCGCTTGAGTTAGAGGGCTAACGCCGTGGCACCGGCTCGTAGTGCGGGCAACCCTGGCAGGGCCCACTGGGGTTAACGGCGCAGCGCAACAGGGGCGAGCGGGCATTGAAGCGACAGGAGGGATCCCCCAAAAACTGGCCTGCTTCAGGGGGTGGGCTCACTGGGCGAACGAGGGCGCGGATGCCACAGAGGTGATATTTGCCCTGCCGCAACTGGTAGGAGTGGCGCTTTTCTAAAACCAGGTAGTGCTGCTCGGCTAGTTGAACGTAGGTGCCCGGATGGGGGCTGGTTTCCCAGGGGCATTCGTCTACCACCTCTCCCGAATCGGCATCGATCCACTGAATGGGCAAGGTTGGGTTGACAGAAGCCATAGGGCACAGCGGCAGCCAGCCTGGAGAACAGCTCGGCAAACGAAGGGATGGACGCAGGCTGGCTTGTACTACCAGCTTTACTCAGTGTAGTGGATTTCCCGGGGTGGCTGGACGGCTCAGGTGAGAGAAGGAGGCAGCTAGAATACGTGGGCGAGAAAGGATCCCGGCAAAGCATGGGCAAAGTAGTGGTTATCGGTGCGGGGCTGGCCGGCTTAACCTGCGCCAAGGTGCTGAGTCAGGCGGGGTGGAGGGATGTCCTAGTCTTGGAAAAAAGCGACGGCCCCGGGGGCCGAGTGCGCACCGACGAGGTGGAGGGCTTTCGCCTGGATCGCGGCTTTCAGGTGCTGTTTACGGCCTACCCTCAGGTGCGGCGGCACCTGGATCTGATCAGACTTAACCCCTGCCCCTACCGTCCGGGAGCTATCCTGGCCCGATCCGGTCGCTGCTGGCTGTTAGGGGATCCGCTGCGGGATCCAGCCAGCTTCGTCTCTTCCCTATTCAACCCCCTGGCTAGCTTTGGGGACAAGCTCAAGGTGCTGCAGTTGCGAGCGGAGCTGGCGCAGCGCACGCCGGAGCAGGTCTTCCAGGAAGGGCTGGGGGGATCCGATGGCTCGGTGCGAGAGTTCCTAGAGGGGTACGGGTTCTCCGCCAAGATCTGCCAGCACTTCTTCTACCCCTTTTTCCGCGGCATTCTTCTGGATCCAGAGCTGGCCAGTAGTGCCCGTCTCTTGGCGTTCTATTTCAAGATGATGGCCGAGGGAGCCATTGTCACCCCAGCGCTGGGCATGGGAGAACTTGCCCGCCAACTGGCCAGCTACCTTTCCCCAGAGCAGATCCGCTACCAAACCCCGGTGGAGCGCATCCTGGTCGAGGAAGGGAGAGTGCGCGGGATCCGCACCGCCGGCGGAGAGGAGATCCCTGCCGAGTGGGTGGTCTGCGCCACCGAGGCCCCTCAGGCGCGGGCCTGGCAAGCAGAGCTCTGTCCCCATGCCGCTGTGCCCATCCCCACCCAGGGACGGTCGGTTACCTGCCTCTACTTCTGCGCTCCCTTTTCTCTAGCCCGCGGCGCCTACTTGTACCTCAACGCCAGCGGCCAAGGCTGGATCAACCACTGGGTTCAGCTCACCCGCATCAGCCCGGCACTGGCTCCTCCTGGCCAACACCTCTATTCGGTGACGGTATTGGGGGATCCCCCCTTAAGCGACGAGGAGCTGGCCCAAACCTGTCGGGCCGAGCTGCAGGTCTATTTTCCCAAAGCCCCCTTGAAACAGTTGCGCCTGCTGCGGGTGTATCGCATCCCTTTTGCCCAGTTTGTGCAGCCGCCTGGCTTCCAGCAGCATTTGGTTCCCACCCATAGCGGCCTGCCAGGCCTTCTCTGGGCTGGGGAATACACCCACCAGAGCAGCATCGAGGGATCCCTGCGCAGCGGCGAACAGGCAGCGGCCTGGATCCTGCAAAAATCGGCCTTGTAGACTTTCTTAACTCTACTCCCGGAACCAAAGCTGGGATCCCGTGGTATGAAGGGGGTGGACTTCATCGCCCACAGGGATCCCTCCGCCATGCAAAACGCCACCCTTAGCCCAATCCCGCTCCTGCAGCGGTCGTTTGAGTTGGTAGGTCCCATCTACTGGCCGCTGCTAATCCTGGCCTCTCCAGGCTTTATTCTGGCCATCGTCACGGAGCTGACCCCACTTCTCGGGGGATCCTCCAACTGGCCTATGGCATTGTTGTTGCACCGATCCTAGGCGGAGCAGCCTTGTGGCTGGTGGATCAGCACCTGAAGCGGCAAGCTCCCCTGCTGGGCAACAGCCTCAACCGAGCTGTCTCGAAGGCAGTGCCTCTAGTTCTGGGCACCCTCTTAGCAGGACTCCTCCCTTCCCTTGCCTCCATCTTTCTGATCATTCCAGGCATTTATGTAGGGGTTAAGCTGGCCCTCACACCTTGTGCCATTGCTCTAGAAAATCAAGGAACTACAGGAGGGCTGCGCTACAGTTGGAATCTCGTCAAAGGTCGTTGGTGGGGCGTGTTTTGGGCCCTTCTGATTGGGGGCTTTATTCTCGGTTTTGGGGTTGGATTGATAGTTGTACTTGTCAGTAGAGTTGTGGCTGATTTTGGCGACTCTGTGGTGAACGTAGTTAGGACTGCCGCTGCCACAGCCGTTGTGCCCATCTTCTGGGTCTATGTGGTTCTCCTGTTCCGATCCCTGCAACGATTGAAGGGGCAAGCAGCCTCCTAGTTTCCGCTTTTGCCCCCATTGGGGATAGCAAAAAGGGTGCTCCCCGTGCCTAGCTTTGAGATGAGAAGGGATCCCTTTTTGGGATTTCGGCTCAACCCAAGATGTCCTAGGTGAGATCCCGTGGTATGAAGGGGGTGGACTGGGCTGCCCACGAGGATCCCTCTGCCATGCAAAGCGCCACCCTTAGCCCGATTCTGCTCTTGCGGCGGTCGTTTGAGTTGGTAGGTCCCATCTACTGGCCGCTGCTGATCCTGACCTCTTCTGGCCATATCGCGTTCTTCGTTGTAGGTCTGACCTCACCTTCCCTCGGGATGATCCTCTCCTTGCTCCTCCTGGCCTATGTCCTAGTCGGCGCGCCCATCTTGACAGGAGCAGCCTTTTGGCTGGTGGATCAGCACTTGAAGCAGCGAACTCCCTTGCTGGGCAATAGCTTGGATCAGGCTTTCTCTAAGGCAGTGCCTCTGATATTCGGCAGCCTCCTGGTGAATCTGATTTCCTCACTAGGGATGCAGCTGTTTGTGTTTCCCGGCATCTATTGCCGGGTAAGGCTAGCTTTCACCCTCTGCGCAATTGCCCTGGAGGACAAGGGTGCCACAGAAGGGTTGGGCTACAGTTGGAACCTGGTCAGGGGCCGTTGGTGGGGGGTGTTTTGGGCATTCCTGGTCGTGGTTTTG
Source organism: Synechococcus sp. R65.1 (assembly GCF_047461755.1). Lineage (NCBI taxonomy): Bacteria > Bacillati > Cyanobacteriota > Cyanophyceae > Synechococcales > Synechococcaceae > Synechococcus > Synechococcus sp. R65.1. The sequence continues at coordinate 76,075 of NZ_JANSHU010000003.1, forward strand.
ATCTTCGGCATCTCAATCCTGCTTTTGCCTTTTGTTGTGGCGATCTTGGGAGCTACCCTAGCTGCAGTTGTAACTGGGGGTAATACCGACATCATAGGACTTGCGCTTCTGGTTTGGGCGCCTGTGGTAGCTCTCTTAGCAGTTGTGGTCGGGTTTGCCGCTTTCACGGCAGTCACGCCTATCTTCAATGTCTACACGGTGCTCCTGTTCCGATCCCTGCAGCAGTTGAAGGGGCAGGCGGCCTAGTTTTGCCCCGCCGCTCAAGCCGGGGGCTTTGCGTAACCCTGGAGTTTACAAGGGCAGACCCAAAGTGCAGACGTTCAATCCGCCATTTAGCGGAGCCCAGAGCAGGAGCTCTTGTCGAGAATAGACAAAGACCTCCCCCGGGAGCACCTCTGCTATGAGCGAAGCTAGGGCAACCGCCATCCAGCAGATCATCCAAGCAGCTATGAGGACTGGTCTGCTTACCGCTGCTCAAGAACACGAGCTGAACCTGAGGCTATTTCAAGATGGCTGTTCCGAGGCGGATTTCTTCCTGCTGCGTCGCCTGCACTCCTGCTTGCGCCAGGGATCCATCCGTCAAGTGCCAAGCTTGCCCAACCCAGTAGCCAGGGGTTGCTTTGGCGCCCCTCTAGTGACCGACAAAGTCGAGGAGGCTCAGCCCCAACCTTGCGAGCTGAGTCGAGCGCACAACCCTAAAGTTAGCTAGGGGAAGGCCCAGGGTGCATTAGAGTTGGAATCCGAGTGATAATAACTCCAGCAATGTGCCCTAGTGGGATCCTCTGCAATGGAAGCTTTTTTCGAGTTTCTCTGGTCTGCCTCGGCTATTTTGCTGGTGATCCTGGTGCTGTTGCACAGCCCCAAGGGAGATGGCCTGGCGGCTATTAGCGGGCAAGCCCAGTTGTTTGCCAGCCCCAAGAGCGCTGAGCAAAATCTGAACCGCCTCACCTGGACGGTGGCTACCCTTTTTCTCTCCATCAGTGTGGTGCTGGGAGCAGGCTGGCTCTCCACAGGCGCAGGGCAATAAGTAGCGTGGCAGTCATCTACTTGCACGGCTTTGGCTCGGGGCCTCAATCAGCCAAGGCTGCCTTTTTCCGCCAGCGGCTGCAGCGGCTTGGGATCCCTCTGGAGGTGCCGGATCTCAACCAAGGCAACTTTACCCAGCTCACTCTCTCTCGCCAGATCCGGCAAGTTTCTGAACAGTTGGCTGCCATGGGGCATCCTCCTGTTACCCTGATTGGCTCTAGCCTGGGAGGTGTAGTGGCTGCCTGGGTAGCTGAGCAGCAGTCTTGCGTGGAACGGCTGGTGTTGCTGGCACCGGCCTTTGGCTTCTTGCAACATTGGCTGCCGCGGCTAGGGGCTGAAGCCGTGGAAGCTTGGCAACGCAGCGGGCAAATGCTGGTCTTTCACCACCAAGAAGGGCGGCTGCTGCCCTTGGCCTATGACTTTGTTACCGATGCCCAGCGCTACCCTGAGGAGGCACTGCGTCGGCCTGTGCCCACCCTGATTGTGCACGGGACCCGCGACGAAGTCATCCCCATCCAAGCCAGCCGCAACTACGTCGCCCATCGCCCCTGGGCGCAACTGGTAGCTGTGGAGAGTGACCATGCCCTCACCGATGTTCTAGAAACCCTCTGGGAGGTGGTCAGCCGCTTCTGTGGCTGGTCCCAGTTGCCTTCGGAAACGCCCTCCTAGCCTATCTGCCGTTTTGGCCCCCCAACGTCCTTCAGCCCCATGCTGCCCCCCAAAGTGCTCCGTGCCGCTGAGGCAACTGCCGGCCTCTTTTTGGATATGGACGGGGTCATCGTGGATTCGGAGCCAATCCACGCCCGCGCCGGCGCTATTGCCTTGGAGCGCTGCCGGCTTGCTCTAGATCTGGCTCCCGTCTCCCTGCAGTTTAAGGGGCGCACTGACCGGGACATGTTTGAGTATCTCGTGGAACACCTGACGGACACCCCGCCTGCAGAGCGGCCCCTGCTGGTGCAGCGCTTGATTGAGGAAAAGGCCAGGGCTTTTGGGGAGCTGTTGGAAGAGGTGCCCTTGGTGCCGGGGGTGTTGGAGTTTCTGGAGCTCAGCCGCCGTCGCTTTTCAGCCCTTGCCCTCACCACCTCTGCTACCCGTCGGGATCAGGAGCAGATTTTCCAACGCTTTGACCTAGGCCGCTGGTTTGACGCTGTGATTACCGCTGAAGATATCCAGCAAGCCAAGCCCGACCCCGAGCCCTATTTGAAAACAGCTGCCAAAGTGGGCTTGGATCCCAGCTTGTGTTTGGTGGTTGAAGACTCTGCCCACGGGATCCGCGCGGCTAAGGGGGCAGGCTGCCTTGCGGTGGGCCTCACCACTGCTTTTACACCAGCAGAGCTGCGTCAGGCAGGCGCCGATGCTGTGGTGGACAGCTTTGCCGAATTGGCAGAACTTCTGGAGCTGGAGTAGAAAGATCAGGACAAGTCTTCCAGAACCGGAAGGCTCTAGCCCATCGTCATGCCGCCGTCGATGGCAAAGACTTGGCCGGTGATGTAGGCCGCCGCCGGGTCAGCCGCCAAAAAGCGCACTAGCCCCGCCACTTCCGCCGGGGATCCCAGTCGCCCCAGAGGAATTTGGGCCAGGATGGGGCCAGGATCCAGCTTTTCCGTCATCTGGGTAGTGATAAAGCCAGGGGCGACAGCGTTGACGGTGATGTTGCGGCTGGCCAGCTCGCGGGCTGCTGTCTTGGTTAGACCAATTACCCCCGCTTTGGCAGCGCTGTAGTTGGCCTGGCCGGCGTTGCCCACCAAGCCCACCACTGAGGTGATGTTGATGATGCGTCCCTGCCGCTGCTTGACCATGATCTTGGCGGCTGCTTTCAGGCAGAGGAAGACTCCCGTAAGGTTGAGATCCAGCACTGCCTGCCAGTCTTCCGGCTTTAGGCGCAACAAGAGGGCATCGCGGGTAATGCCAGCATTGTTAACCAGCACGTCCACCCGGCCCCACCGCTCCATCACCTGCTCAAAGAGCCGCTCCACTTCTAGGGGCTGGGAGACATCGGCAGCCAGGGCCATCCCCTCCCCTCCCACGGCGGCAATCTCCTGCACTAGCGCTTCGGCCTCAGCGGCGGAGTGGGCGTAGTTGACGACTACCTTGGCGCCAATGGCCCCTAGATGCAGGGCAATGGCCCGGCCAATGCCTCGGCTGGCTCCCGTAACCACGGCCACCTGGTTGTGGAGCGAGGGCAAGGGGAGGAGTTCAGACATAGGCAGCAGCCTCCATGCAAGGGCGATAGCCGCACTAGTATAGGACGCTTTGGCTTCCTTTGGAGCCTTGCCGTCGGCCACGGCCCGTTAGCTAGCCCCGCCGGGAAGCCCCGCCCTCTACCCGCCAGGGTGTTCGCGCTGGCGGCGCGGAGCGCTTGGGTCGGGATGAGAGGCGGGGACACCTTGGTTTTCAATGTACTGACGCAAAACCGAAACGGTAACGCCGCCACACGAAGCAATGAAATACGATTCATTCCACAGAACATCTTTTCGGTAGATCCTTCTGTCCGTAAATTCGCTTCTCAGTCTGCGACTAGAGACAGATTTAATATTATTCACAAACTTGGACAAAGTTATCTGTGGGTAGTATTGAAATAGAAGGTGGGCATGATCTGCTTCACCGTTAAACTCAAACCGTTAAACTCAATAAGCTTGCAGTTCCATTTTTGGCAGAGATTATACAGGATCTCATGTAAGCGCTGTAACATCTCAGCAGTGAGTACCTGGCGGCGGTACTTGGTCGTTAAGACTAAGTGCGCCTTTAAATCGGACACAGCCCTGCCGCTAGAGACAAAGTCGTCTTTCATAGCCCTTCAGCTTTCACTGCTGCTATAATCAGTGTAGTAGCTCTTGGATACTCTTACGTGAGAGTTGCCTACCAGTACCGCTTGCGTCCTACTTCTAGCCAAATTGCCTTGATGGAGAAGTGGCTAGAGTTGCTGCGCAAGCAGTACAACTATTGCTTAGCAGAGCGCTTCAAGTGGTGGGAACAAAACCGCTGCGATGTCTATGCCTGTTCTCTACTGGTCTGTCACTTACCTGAGCTGAAAGATGAGCCAGACTACTACTCACAGAAGCGCGACCTAGTAAACACAAAAGCACTCTTTCCGGAGTACAAGACCATTCACTCGCAAGTCTTGCAAAACTGCATAGAGCGAGTACAGCAAGCCTTTGACCGCTGGCTGAAAGGAAACATTAACGGCAAGAGGCTAGGCAAGCCAAGGTTTAAGGGGGCAGGTCGGTATCGTTCCTTTACGTATCCCCAGATGAAACAGAACTGTATTCGGGGAAAGTTTGTCCACCTGCCTAAAATCGGCTTGGTTAAGCTCATCCAGCACCGTCCTCTGCCTGGAGGTTTTGTGATTAAGACGGCTACCGTCACCCGTAAGGCTGATGGCTGGTATGTGACGTTGAGCCTGCAAGACTCTTCTGTTCCCGAACTTGATCCCGACCCTCCAACCCTGGAAAACACGATAGGGATCGAGATGGGGTTGGATTCGTTTCTGGTGACTGACCAGGGGGAAGCCATTCCAGTTCCACGGTACTATCGCAGGGCACAAAAAAGGTTGAAGCAATTGCAGCGGTCTTTGTCCCGTAAGCGGAAGGGGTCAAACCGCTACAAGAAAGCCTTGAAGCGGTTGGCAAAGGCGCACCTGAAAGTAGCCAATCAGCGCAAAGACTTCCACGACAAGGTAGCCAAGTGGTTATTAAGCAAGGGAAAACATATTGCCCATGAGGCACTTAACGTTAAGGGTCTTGCCAGAACCAACCTAGCCAAATCTGTTCTGGATGCCGGGTGGACCAGTTTCTTGCGCATTCTCACAGTAAGGCTGAGAGAGCTGGGCTGTTGACGATTGCAGTGAACCCCAACGGCACAAGTCAAGAGTGTTCTGGGTGCGGTCGGAAAGTTCCCAAAAGCCTGAGTGAGAGGTGGCATTCCTGCCCTCACTGCGGCTTGGAGTTGCCCAGGGAAAGGACTACGTCCCGCTTACGCGAACAGAACTCTGCCTTACTTATCAAGTACAGGGCGGTGGGGCATCCCGTCCTTTTCGCGCTAGCGGGACGGAGTCCTCAAGCTCAGGAAATGTCCTTAACCGGAGTCACTGTTAGCGAAGCGTGGCGTAAGCCATGAAGCCCGCACTCTACCCGACAGGGTGAGGGCGGGAGTATGTCACGATAGAAAGTTGGCTTCTGGCAGAGAAACCGTCCATGCAAGTGGAGTTTCGGGAGTGCGATCCAGGCAACCTCTGGATTTGGTTTGAGTTTGCCGAGCCGCCCGTGCCGGCAGAGCTGGAGTACCTCAGGGAAGTGCTGGAATCGTGGTATGTGCTGGGCAAGCTGGGAGGATTTAACGCCGAGCGCTTGGTGGTTCAGGAGGCTGAGGCGGATCTCAGCTACCTGGAGTACCCCAGTGACTTGCCTCCCGTCACCTCGCTCATGCACAACATGGGATCCCTCGAGGAGAAGGGCAACTGGGCCCGCTGCTGGTTTGACCTGGGCACTGCCGACGCAATGGCGCTGGACGTGTTGATCAATGCCCTGCGCACCCTTAGCTTAGAGTACATTGGCCTTACCCGCGTCATCATCGGCGGGCAAAACGAGGATTGGCCAGCGCCGGATCTCGAGGAGACTGACGCCTACGATCTCCACAGCTACCTCCAGGATCACTGGGGGGAAGAAGGAGAGCTGGAGTAGCTTCTACTCTAGGTAGCCCAGCTCCTGCATCCGCCGCAGCAAGTCTGCATCGCTTTCCACATCCACCTTGCGAGGAGCCAAGCTGGGGCGGCGCGATTCAGCCCACTCCAGCCACCGCCTTAGCCCTTGTTGCAGGCGAATTAGCCAAGCTTGGGGAGAAAGGGATCCCAACGCCGGATCCCCAGGCTCAGCCAAGAGCAGATCCCGCTGCTCCGCCGGATCCTGCTCTAGGTTGTAGAGGCTAGGGCTCTCCCCAGTTTGGATGAGTTTGATCCCTCCTTCGTAGAGGGCGCGGCGGGTGGCGTAGCAGGCGCGGGCCTGCAAGAGGCTGTCGTTGCGGCTTTCCATGGCCCGCAAGAGAATCTGCGGCGGGAAGGCCTCGCTAAGCACTACGCCTTGCTCGGGATCCTCCCCAGCCAGGGTACGGCTTAGGCTAAGGCGGGCAACTTCGCGGCGGAGCCGGAGGCTAACCCGAGGGGTGCCGTCGGCTAGAGAAAGGCTGGGGCCAAAGCCGGCAGCCTCCAGGAGAGTGTGGAAGAGGCGGCGGGTGGAAACGGGGGTGGCCACCCGCTTTCCTGCAGGAAAGTGGCCGGGGTAGTGCAGGATCAGGGGCACGCGGATGAGCTCTTCGTAAACCACAAAGGCGTGGCCGACGAAATCGTGCTCTCCTAAGCCTTCGCCGTGATCCGCGACGATGGCCAGCAGAGTGTTTTGCTCCAGGCCAGTGTGGCGCAAGGTGGCAAAGACAGATCCCAGCAGGTGATCCTGGTAGGCTACTTCTGCATCGTAGATGTCCCGCAGCACCCGCGCCTGCAGGGGAGAAAGCGGCTGCGGTAGGGGTGCCATCCAGCGGTAGGGCTCAGCGTTGTACTGGCGCAGGAAATCCCGGGCCTCTCGGCTGCTCTTAAAGTAGGGGGCGTATTTCTGCACAAAAGGCTCTGGCGGCCAGTAGGGCAGGTGCGTCTCCATTAGGTTGACAAAGCAAAAAAAAGGAGGCGCCCCCGCAGGGCGGCGGGCCATTTGCTGGAGGTAGCGATTGAGGTCGGCAATGGAGGCAGCGGTGTTGCCCTTAAAGTTCATCAAGCAGGTCCAGAGGGAGGCAAACCAGGGGTGCAGGGCCAACTGAAAAAGGGTGTCGGAGCGAGCAAAGGCATTTTGCACGGGGTAGGAGAGGCGGCGCCAAAACTGGGTGTAGGCGGCCAGCCAGCGGTTGAGGGGAGGCGGCAGAGGGTTGCCCTCAGGGGGGCGGGTGGGCAGAGCCCCGCCGTAGTTGTAGAAGGTGTCAAAGCCGCGCCGCAGGCCATTTTTCAAGATCCCGACTAGGGGGTTGTTGCAGAAGCCGACGGTGGTGTAGCCAACCAGCTTCAGCAGCTCCGCCAGGGTGGGTAGGGTAGGACTCAGCTCTAGGTCTGCCTGAATGGTCTGGTGGGTGCTGGGGTACTCCCCTGTAAACAGGGAGGCGTGGGAGGGGATCGTCCACTGGGCAGGGGCAATGGCCCGTTCGAAGAGAGTGGATTCTGCAGCCAGCCGATCCAGGTTGGGGCTAGTGGGGACTTGGCGGGCCCGCTCTTCCTCCGACCAGTAGCAAGAGAGACGATCTGCCCGCTGGGTATCGAGCACAATCAACAGGATATTGGGGCGCTCCCCCTTCAGGATCTCTGCCATTTCTGGAAACCTCACCACAACCCACCCCAGAGGGTTCTTAAACTATCTTGACACGCTCCCGCCGGCCTTTTGGCCCTTAGGGCAGGGTGAGATGGGTTTGGCTGTTGCCTTGGATCCGGATGGTGTTGCTCTGCCAGTCGAGGAGGCCCCTGTCGCCACTCACGGTCAAAGCCTGACCAGGTTGGCGGTAGCGCACCTGGCCCAGAGCCTGCAGTTGGGTGGAGCCGATGCGCCACCGGATCTCCTGGGCCTCGAGGGACGCTGTCCCGCTGACGCGGGCGGTTTCGGCTTTCGCATTGCCCACCAGGCGCAGCTCAGTTAGAGGCAGGGGAGCCCGCAACTCCTCGCCACTAAGGCGCACGCTTTGCTGGGGGGCATACACCTCTACTGCTCCCAGCGCCTGCACTTCCCCCGCGCCAAACTGCCATAGGAAGCGCCTAGCAGCTAGCTCCAGCTCTGGAGCCCGATATTCTGCCCGTATCGGTTGCGTGGGATCCAGGTTCTCCACCTGCATCTGACCTTGGCCAAAGTCCATCAGCAGGCGATCCCCCTGCAGGAAGCCCTGATCCTCCAACAGCTCCACTTTTACCTCGCCTTCAGCCTTGAGCAAGCGCTGGGCCGGCAGCCACTCCAGCCGCTGGGCCTGTAGGCGCAGGTTATCCCGCTCGGACTCTACCTCGACTTGCCCCCTCAATTCCAGCCGCCGTTGGCTGGGGTAAGCGGATCCCTGCTTGGCCCGGACGCGAACGGCGCGGTCGTCTTCGTCAAAAAACTCTCCCTCGATGGCCTCCAAATGGGCGGATCCCAACTGCACGGGGGTAGCCTCTGACGGCGGCGGCTCGTACTTGGCTAAGCGTGCCCGCAAGCGCCAGAGCAGACCACCGTCGGGCTTGGCCTGGGTAAGGGTGATGTCTTCGTAGAGTAACTGGGGGGTGGGAAGGGAGGCTGCAGGCGTGGGATCCCTGCTTGCCGTCAGCTCTGGCCCACTACAGGCAGGGCCCAGCAGAGCGAAAGCCACAAGCCACCCTAGCCTCCAAAGAGAATGAGGCTGCATGGATCTCTCTTGGGCGCCCTCCCCATACCCTAGCGCTATCCTACTGGGATCCGCCTGTGGCATCATCAGGCAAGAGATTGCGGCACAGCTGTGGAGCAACTGTTGCAACTGTTCATTTACGGCCTTGTGTTGGGCAGCATCTACGCCCTGGGGGCCATTGGCGTGTCCCTGACCTTTGGCATTTTGCGCTTTGCCAACTTCGCCCACGGGGATCTGATGACCTTAGGGGCCTATTTTGCCCTGACCTTTGTCGGCTGGGGCTGGCCCTTGGGGGTCAGTTGGATCCCGGCAGCCTTGGCAACGGCAGTGTGTGCGGTGGGGATCGACCAATGGGTCTATCGTCGCCTGCGCCGGGAGGCCCCCGTTATTTTGCTCATTTCCTCCTTTGGCACGGCCCTGATTTTGCGCAGCCTGGTGCAGATTCTCTGGGGTCCCGACAACCAGGTGTACCGCCAGGGCATCCAGATCCCCTGGGAGGTGGGTGGGCTGCGCATTAAGCCAGACTGGGTGGTGATTTTGGCGGGAACGGCGCTGCTGGTGGTGGCGCTGCACCTGTTCTTGCAGCACACGCGGGTGGGGAAAGCCATGCGGGCCATGGCCGACAACTTTGACTTGGCCAAGGTGACCGGCATCGATACGGAGCAGATCATTCTCTGGACCTGGACCCTCGGGGCGGCTTTGGCCTGTCTGGCGGGCATCTTTCTCGGCCTAGATACCCGGCTGCACCCTACGATGGGCTGGCGGCTGTTGCTGCCCGTTTTCGCTGCCGCCATCCTCGGCGGCATTGGTCGTCCTTACGGAGCCATTGCTGGGGGGTTGGTGATTGGCCTAGCGGAGGAGTTCTCGACCTTGGTGATTAGCCCAGCCTACAAGACGGGGGTGGCCTTTGCTATCCTGGTCCTCCTGCTGATCTTCCGGCCTACTGGGCTAGTGGGGGGGCGAGCCTGATGCTGAGCTATGCCATTTTCTTCTTGATTTTGGTCGGGATCTACAGCGTACTGGCGCTGGGCCTCAACATCCAGTGGGGCTACGCCGGTATGTTCAACATTGGCGTGGGGGCCTTTTTTGCCCTGGGGGCCTACGCCAGCGCTATTGTTACGACGCCGCCAAGCCCTGAACATCTGGGGGGCTTTGCGCTGCCCTTTTGGGTGGGCTTTGCGGTGGCAGCGGTAGTGGCGGGAGCCATTGCTTTTTTGATTGGCTTGATTACCCTAAACCTGCGCTCTGACTACCTGGCCATCGCCACCATTGGCATTGCCGAGATCATCAGCCAAATCCTGAAAAACGAGGGCTGGCTAACCAACGGCGTACGCGGTATCACTCGCATCCCGCGGCCCTTTCGCGGTTGGATCCCAGGGCAGGATACGCTGCTGTACCTGGGCTTGGTGCTCTTGGTTTTGGCAGGCGTTTACTGGCTAAGCGAGCAGGCCTATCGCTCCCCTTGGGGACGGGTGCTGCGGGCCATTCGGGAGGACGAGCCGGCAGCCCTAGCTGCGGGCAAAGATGTCCTCCAGTTTCGTCTCCAGGCATTTGTCCTGGGATCCATGCTCATGGGGTTGGCAGGGGCCCTCTATGCCCATTTTGTCAACTTCATCAGCCCGGAAGCCTTTCAGCCCGAGTTTGCCACCTTCATTGTCTGGGTGATGTTGATTGCCGGGGGCAGTGGCAACAACCGTGGCGCTTTGCTGGGGGCGCTGGCCATTTGGGGGGTGTGGTCGGCCAGTGAACTGTTCACCTATCGTCTGCCGCCCCAGTGGGCTACGCGGGCTGGTCCTTTGCGCATTCTGCTCATCGGGCTCCTCCTGCAGGTTATTCTCCTCACCCGTCCACAGGGTCTGCTGCCGGAACGTCCGCCCCAGCCGGTTGGGGATGCCTCTTCTTTGTCCAGGGCGAGCAGAACCCCTGAGGGAGAGTCAGCAGGATAGGATGGGGTCGGCTGCCCCCTCGCCAATCCCGCCTTATGACGATGTTGCCTCCAGGAAACCCTCCTTCCTCTGAGCTTGGCCCAGGCAGTTGCCCTGCAGAAGTTGGGGTTGACCCGGGTGGGATCCCGACTGCCCCCATCAAAGAGGGCTATGCCCTGCCCGAGCATTACTTTAACCGCGAGCTCAGTTGGATTGAGTTCAACGCCCGGGTGTTGCACGAGGCCCTGGACGAGCGCACTCCCTTGCTGGAGCGGCTGAAGTTTCTGGCTATTTTCGAGAGCAACCTGGACGAATTCTTTATGGTGCGGGTAGCAGTGATCCGCCGCCAGTTGGAAACAGGCGTGCTGCTGCCAACCCCCGATGGCCTCACCCCCCAGCAGCAATTGCGCCAGATTTCCCAGCACCTACGGCCCCTGATTCAAAAGTTGCACGAGTGCTTTCGGCAAGAGCTGGTGCCTAAGCTGGCAGAGCAAGGCATTCACATCCGCAACTTTAGCGACCTGACGGAGGCAGAGCGGCAGGAACTGCGGGAGTATTTCGATCGCCGCCTGTTTCCCCTGCTCACCCCCCTGGCGGTGGATCCGGGCCATCCTTTCCCCTATATTTCCAACCTCAGCCTTAACCTGGCGGTGGTGGTGCGGGATCCAGAAACGGGCAAGGAGCATTTTGCCCGCGTCAAAGTGCCCAACACCCTGCCCCGCTTTGTGCCCCTGCGGGATGGGGTGAGCTTTGTGCCGCTGGAGCAGGTGATTGCCCACCACCTGGAGGCGCTGTTTGTGGGCATGGAGGTGCTGGAGTACCATCCCTTCCGCATCACCCGCGACGCTGATCTGGCCATCCAGGAGGACGAAGCCGACGATCTGCTTGCCGCCATTCAGGAAGAGCTGCGCAAGCGCCGCTTCGGCTCGGTGGTGCGCATGGAGGTTGCCAAGTCGATGCCCCCTGCCATCCGCCAGCGGCTGTGTGAGGAACTCCACCTGGATGCCGACTTGGTGTACGAAGTGGATGGCCTTCTGAACCTGGGCGGGCTCATGGCGTTCCTCAACCTAGACCGGCCCGACTTGAAGGATCCGCCTTGGGGGCCCGTCACACCGCCCCGCCTGCGCACTGCTTCGGTGAGCCAGGAGCCGGTGGATATTTTTGCCGTCATTCGGGAAGGGGATCTGCTGGTGCACCACCCCTACGAGTCTTTTGCCGCCAGCGTAGAGCGATTTTTGGAGGAAGCGGCCAACGATCCCCAGGTGCTCACCATTAAGCAAACCCTCTACCGCACCTCCGGGGACTCCTCAGTGGTGGGATCCCTCATCCAAGCTGCTGAAAATGGCAAGCAGGTGGCCGCTTTGGTGGAGCTGAAGGCTCGATTTGACGAAGAAAACAACATCCTCTGGGCCAAGAAGCTGGAAAAAGCCGGGGTTCACGTGGCCTATGGCCTGCCGGGGCTGAAGATCCACTGCAAACTGGCTTTGGTGGTGCGAGAAGAGGAGGGATCCCTGCGCCGCTACGTCCACATCGGCACCGGCAACTACAACCCCAAAACTGCCCGTATCTACACCGACCTAGGCCTGTTTACCTGCAACGAGACGCTCTGCCACGATGTTACCGAGTTGTTTAACGTGCTCACTGGCTACTCGCGGCAGCGGCACTTCCGCAAGCTCCTGGTAGCTCCCCGCACGCTGCGCCAGGGGATGGAAGCTCTCATTCGCCGCGAGATGCGCCACGCTCAGGCAGGGGGTCAGGGGCGGATCATCGTCAAGATCAACTCCCTCACCGACCCGGAAATGATCCGGCTGCTCTACGAGGCTAGCCAGGCAGGGGTGGAGATTGACCTCATTGTGCGCGGCATGTGCTGCCTAAGGCCAGGGATCCCAGGCTTGAGCGAGCGCATCCGCGTCATCAGCATCATTGGGCGCTTTTTGGAGCACTCCCGCATTTTTTACTTCTACAACAACGGCCAGGAGGAGTACTTCATTGGCAGCGCCGACTACATGACCCGCAACCTGGATCGCCGCGTTGAGGTGGTTGCCCCCGTGGAGGATCCGGTGTTGAAGCAGGAGCTGAAGGTTATTCTGGACATCTGCCTGACAGACAACCGGCAGGCTTGGGAGCTGCGTCCTGACGGCACCTACGTGCAGCGACGGCCTAAGCCGGGAGAGCCTGTGCGCTCCACCCATCAACGCCTGATGGAGCGGGCCGCCAGCCGCATTTAGCAGGATGACTCTCACTGCTAACCTCTCTCTCAGAGGGAGAGAGGAGCAGCCTCGCCGCTATCGGGAATGGCCACCAAAGCTCAGGATCCGGTGGTCTTGGCGGCCTCGGCCTCTTCCTCGCCCAGCGCAATTACCTGTTCCGTGGCCTGCAACGAAGACTGCAAGCTCTCCAGCTTTTCTCGGCTAGCGCGGTTTAGCCACGATTCGATGGCGTTCACCAAAAGCTGATCC
>NZ_JANSHU010000003.1:88961-123220 GCF_047461755.1 Synechococcus sp. R65.1
CGCGGGCCAACGCTGTCGTGACGCAGGACAGAAGTCAGCAGCCCGAGAAACCGCTGAAGGAGGGCCATAGGGGAAACCTGCTCTGCTAAGGAACGTAAACTACTGTAACGATTCTGAATGGTCTGCAGCAAGACGAAGCCGGAGCGTCGCCACTCCCGCTAGGAGAGGAGATCCCCTAAGGTTTGCCGGAGCAGTTCCCAAGGGGTACTGGCGCGGCTTTCCTGGCCAGCGATCCCTGTCTTCGTTCGCTTCTTGCGACTGCAGTCCGAAGTCCCCGTTCTGGCACAGCACCTGCTGCCGCAAGGAGCTCTTCTAGCGCTTCCGGCGTCGAGAGCAGATCCTGCGCCGTCTTTGGGCTAGGGCCCTCGACCCTCCACTGCCCTACCGTCCTAGACCGGAGTGGAGCTGCGGTTCAAACTTTCCGGTAAGAGAGCAGGAGGGCTCCATCTGCAAACTGAGATCCGACTCTTCCACCAGCAGGGGCACGCGCTCGGCCACTTCCAGGCCAAATCCCCTCAAGCCGCTGATGTGGCGGGAGGTGTTGCTGATAAGACGCATCTTTCGCACCCCCACATCCCGCAAAATCTGGGCGCCAATGCCGTAATCGCGCAGGTCCATTGCCCCTGCTGGCACCGTCTCGGCAAGACCTAGATCCTGCCGGGCATAGGACTGAATTTGCTCGATGAGGCTAAGCTCTGGGCGCCGCAGGTACACCAGCACCCCCTTGCCCTGGTGGTCGATCATCTTCAGGGCAGCAGTCAGTTGGCGACGACAGTCGCAGCGCAGGGATCCCAATGCATCCCCCAGGGGGCACTCCGCTTGCACGCGCACCAGGACAGGCTCGGCGGCAAATTGGGTCGGATCCCCTTTCACGAGTGCTAAGTGTTCTACCTGGTTGAGGGTGTCGCGGTAGCCGTAGACCTGAAACTGGCCAAACTCCGTCGGCAGGGTGGCGGTAGCCCCACGATGGACCAACCGCTCCGTGCGCAGCCGGTACTCGATGAGATGGGCAATGGTGATGATCTTAAGATTGTGCTTGCGAGCAAACTCAACCAACTGGGGCAAGCGAGCCATGGAGCCATCCGGGTTTTGGATCTCGCAGAGCACGCCTGCCGGGTAAAGCCCTGCCAATAAGGCCAAATCCACCGCTGCTTCGGTGTGCCCGGCCCGCTTGAGCACCCCACCTTCTCTTGCCCGCAAGGGAAAGACATGCCCCGGTCGGCGCAGGTCTTCCGGCCGCGTATGGGGATGGATGGCCGCCTGGATGGTACGAGCGCGATCGGCAGCGGAAATGCCCGTGGAAACCCCTAACTCTGGCCCGGCATCGATGCTGACCGTAAAGGCAGTCTGGTTGCTGTCAGTGTTCTGCCCCACCATCAGCGGGATCTTCAGCTCGTCGAGGCGGGATCCCTGCATGGCTAGACAGATAAGACCCCGCCCATGGGTGGCCATGAAGTTGATCACCTCTGGCGTGGCAAACTGGGCAGCACAGATGAGATCCCCTTCGTTTTCCCGATTCTCGTCATCGACCACGATGACCATGCGGCCACCCCTAAGGTCTTCCAGGGCTTCGGGGATGGAGTGGAAGAGGGTTTCCGTCTCCGCTGGCAAGATGGCGCTCATGGGGGTAATAAAGAGCCCTCCAGTCTATCCTAGGGCGGACCACCAGGGAGGGCCAGAGCTATGGACTACTAGTATTTGGGAATGGAGGGATCGTAGGCTTCAGCCCAGGCGAGGATACCACCGCGCAGGTTTTTCCCCTCGATCCCGGCTGCCTTCAGGATCTTCAAGGCTTTGGCCGAGCGCACCCCACTTTTGCAGTGGACGACTAGCTCTGAGCCGTTGAGAAGCCGCCGCACCTGCTCCACTCCGTCCCCGTTTTCAATCTGGGGCAACGGGATCAAGTGGGCACCCGGAATCCGGCCCAGCTCCCACTCGTTGGGATTGCGCACATCGACAAGCACAAACTCCTTGCCGGCATCCATCCATGCTTTCAGCTCGTCCACCGTGATCTCGGGGATTTCTGCCTGTTCTCCAGCCCGCGCTTGCGGGATGCCGCAGAACTGCTCGTAGTCGATGAGCCGGGTAATGGGCGGGGTGTCAGGATTCTTGCGCAGCTTTAGCTCGCGGAAGCTCATCTTCAGGGCATCGTAAAGGAGCAGCCGCCCGCTTAGCGTCGTGCCGATGCCCAGCAGGATTTTCACGGTCTCAGTTGCCTGGATGAGGCCGATGATGCCAGGGAGAATCCCCAACACCCCCCCCTCGGCACAGGAGGGCACCAAGCCTGGCGGGGGTGGCTCGGGGTAGAGGTCGCGGTAGTTGGGACCGCCCTCGTAGTTGAAAACCGTTGCCTGCCCCTCGAAACGGAAGATGGAGCCGTAGACGTTGGGCTTGCCCGTTAAAACACAGGCATCGTTGACCAGGTAGCGGGTGGGGAAATTGTCAGTGCCATCGACAATCACGTCGTAGTTGGCAAACAGCTCTAGGGCATTGTCAGCCTTCAGGGCGGTGTTGTAGACATCCACCTGGCAGTAGGGGTTGATCTCCAGGATGCGGTTTTTGGCCGATTCCACCTTGGGCTTGCCCACCCAGGAGGTGCCGTGGATGACCTGCCGCTGCAGGTTGGACACGTCAACCACATCAAAGTCAACAATGCCAATCCGCCCCACGCCGGCTGCGGCCAAGTAAAGCAGCAGGGGCGAGCCAAGGCCGCCTGTGCCAATGCACAACACCTTGCCCGCCTTTAGCCGCTTCTGCCCTTCCAGGCCCACCTCCGGCAGGATCAAATGGCGGGAAAATCGCTCCATCTCCTCGCGGGAGAGCGTGACTTGGCTGGTGTCTAGGTTCAACATGGTCACCACCCTCCGGCAATGGCAGGAACAATGCTAATGACAGCCTCTTCGCCTACAGGGGTGTCATCGCCCTGGGCCAAGTTGCGCACGTCCTCGTCATTGAGGTAGACGTTGACGAAGTTGCGCAGCTTGCCATCCTCCGTGTAGAGGTGCCGCTTGAGCTCACTGTAGCGGGTAACTAGGTTGCGCATCACCTCGCCAACGCTGCTACCTTCGATTTCGACCGCTTCCAGGTTGTCGGTGTAAGGCCGCAAGGGGGCAGGGATCAAGATCTTGGTTGCCATAGGGGTTCGGGAAAAGAGTCTAGCGATCTTGAGGGAACACTTGAGGCTCTGGGATCCTCTGGCCAACTCTCCAGTCCAGACTACCGCTTTGCTCCCCAGCCAAAGAGAGGCTTAGAGCAAGGCAGGGGATGCCTCCGCCCAAACCTGGATGGGCTCCCGCTGCGGTTGTTCCTGCTCGTCCAAAACCCAGCTGGCCACCTCTTCTGCCTTGCCCTCGCGCACGCTGACGATCACGCAGGAAAAGCCCCAGGGGAAGGCATGCTGCCGGTCGAACTCGGAGGGGAGGGCAGGGTGGTTGGGATGGGAATGGTAGGTGCCTAGGATCCCTAGGCCCTTGCCACGAGCATAGTCGCTGGCTCGCTTGAAGTCAGCTGGCTCGATCAAGAAACGACGGCGGCTGGACTCCCCATCCGCCAAGGGGTTTTCAGCCTGATCCCAGCTGTTGGCCACCGGCCAAAGCTCGTGGACGAGCTTGTCAGATCCGTTGAGCTCGCCAATTAAAATGCCGCAGCCCTCGTAGGGGAAGGCCTGTTCGCCGTGTTGGCGGATGGCGTGGAGGTGCTCTGCCGAAAGGTAGAGGGCCATGAATCCCGCCTTTGCCGATGGAATTATCGTCCTTTATTCTGGCACAAATGGGCCCGGGCGTATCCTCCCCCCTCTGCTTGCGCCAGCGGTGTAGAGCACGGAAAACGCCGCTTGTCGCGCCCTGGGGTTATCCTGCAGCTACTCCGAGCCGCTGTGGCGGGAGGCCGGCGCTGGAGGGATAAGAGGCAGGTAGTGGGGGCAGCCCTGACAGGGCCCCTGGGGATTGACCGCGCAGCGCAACCATGCCGAGCGAGCGCTAAAGGCACAGGAGGGATCCCCTAGCGGTTGGCCAAACTCTCCAGCACGCTGGCGGCGCAGCAATACCACTTGTCGGCGCCAGTCCCGCAAAAATCGGCTATAGGCGTGTTCTTGCCAGCGGCGCTTGGCTGCATGTTGTAAGAGTTGGGCGGTGAGGTGATCCACCATAAAAGGCCAAAAGGCGAGGAGTTGTGTTGGATTGGCCTGGATCCTCAGGATGGCACACCTTAGTAAGGGGAGGGAAAAATTGCAAACTCTCTTTGCCCTGGGGATAAGCTGCCTATGATGGTATGGGGCAAGCTAGCTTTGATTTTAGGAAGTTGCAGCAAGCCCAAGCCGCTAGGAGATCCCGGCAAGCTGGCTTCTGAGAGGAGTATCGAGGTTGTGATGAAAGGCGCCTGCGGCTCAGAGCAATGGCAAAACCCAAAAGCCATCTCTGAAAGTCTTCCCCCCTCTCCTCCGGATTACCTAATCCGAGGTACGGCGGCAGAAGACAACATTCGCGTGGTGAGCGTTGTTTCCACTCAGGCAGTCCAGGAAGCGCGGGAGCGGCACCAGCTCTCCTATGTAGCAACAGTGGCGCTGGGGCGAGCCATGAGTGCAGCTCTACTGCTGGCGGCTGACCTGAAGGAACCCCAAGCCCGGATTGGCCTGCAAATTAGGGGCAATGGCCCCCTTGGTGGCATTCACGTCGATGCCGGCGTGGACGGTACAGTGCGCGGCTACGTGAGCAACCCGGCTATTGAACTTCCCCTCACCCCTGAGGGCAAGTTGGATGTGGGCCAGGCGGTTGGGCGCTACGGCTATTTGCACGTCGTGCGGGACTTAGGCTACGGCCAGCCCTACACCAGCACTGTAGAGCTGGTTTCAGGAGAAGTGGGAGATGACGTCAGCTACTACCTCACTTCCTCTGAGCAGATCCCCTCAGCGGTTCTGCTGGGGGTGAGCCTCGATTCCCAGCGAGTCCGTGCTGCCGGTGGAGTGCTGGTGCAGCTCCTGCCAGGCGCGCCGGCCAACTTGATCTCGGAGATAGAGTCTCGGCTAAGCCAGGTGGAGGAATTCACCCCCCAACTGGCCCGCGGTAAAGCTTTGCAGGAGCTGCTAGAAATTTGGCTAGGTGACTTAGATCTCAAGCTAGCGCCGGAGGTGCTCCCTGTGCGCTTCCATTGCCCTTGCAGTTCCGAGCGGGTGAAGGGGGCGCTGCGCATGCTAGAGCGGGATGAGCTCCTGGAGATGATCCAAACCGATGGGGGGGCGGAGGTGGTTTGCCAATTCTGCAACAAGGTCTACCGCCTTTCCGAAGACGAGCTGCGCTCGATTGTGGCTGAGATGTCGGCAAGCCAGTAAGGATTGAGTTTGTCGACAAATCTTGGTGGACAAGCTTTCATCCTTGTCCTAGATTACTTACCAGGCCGATGGCAAGAGCCAATCTCGTGGGCGGGTCAAAGGCTCAATTAGGTGGGAGGCCAAAAGCGGCAACAGTGGCTTAAAGTCCCCCCTTGCCCAGGGCTCAACACAAGAGTTGCTAGAGAAAGAATCCCTACTTTTTTTCCGATGTCTCCCCTTACTCCTGAGCTCTCGGTTGTCATCCCCTGCAAAAATGAGGCAGACAACCTAGAGTCCCTGTTTGAGCGCTTGCAGCTCACCTTGGATCCCCTGGGGATCCCCTACGAGGTTATCTGTGTCAACGACGGCAGCCAGGACGACACCCTAGAAAAGCTCATTGCTTTCCATCGCCGCGATCCTCGCATCAAGGTGGTCAACCTTTCCCGCTGTTTTGGCAAGGAGATTGCCCTCACGGCGGGTCTGGATTATGCCTCCGGCAGGGCTGTTGTTCCCATCGACGCTGACCTGCAAGACCCACCCGAGCTGATCCCCCAGATGCTGCAGCTATGGCGGCAAGGGTACCAGGTGGTCTACGCTGTGCGCCGCAGTCGCCAAGGGGAAAGCTGGCTAAAACGCCTAACGGCCAACGGGTTTTACTGGGTGATCGAGCAGCTGAGCCAGGTGCCGATCCCGCGCAATACGGGGGATTTTCGCCTCTTGGATCGGCAGGTGGTGGAAGCTATCAAGCAACTGCGGGAGCGCACCCGCTTCATGAAGGGGATCTTCGCCTGGGTGGGCTACCGCCAGGTGGCCATTTTTTACGACCGCGCCCCCCGTTTTCGCGGCAAAAGCCAGTGGAATTACTGGCGGCTGTGGAACCTAGCCATAGAAGGCATCACCTCTTTTAGCTCCTGGCCGCTGCGGGTGTGGAGCTATCTGGGCCTGGGGATCTCGCTAGCCGCTCTGCTGTATGGCCTTTTCCTCGTCGTCCGTACCTTGCTGTTTGGATCCGACGTGCCTGGCTACGCCTCTTTGGCCGTGATGATCTTGTTTTTGGGCGGGATCCAGTTGATTAGCCTAGGCGTGATTGGAGAGTACTTGGGCCGCGTTTTTGAAGAGGTCAAGGGCCGCCCTTTGTACCTAGTCAATGGCACCTTTGGGCTGGAGAGCTCCCCCCCTTTGCCTGCAGCAGAGTCCCAATCCATCTACAGCTCCAGCTCGCTGCCTAGCCAATAGGAGGAGCCCTCACTCTTTTAGAGCAGTGCGCCTAGAGGCCGCATATTGTCGGTACTCGCGCACAAAGATCTCCTGCACTTCCTTTTGGGAGAGCTGGATCCCTCGAATTTCAGCGCGAGCAATGGCTTTCATCAGCTCAATGTAAGCCAAGCCCAGGGAAAGGGTGAGGGTGGCTGCTGTGGTGGATTGGATAATGCCGCCTGCAAGGGATCCCGCGCCAGGAATCATCTTTAGCAAGTTGGAGACAATCGCCCGCCCAGTGACCACTGCGCCCCCAATGCCCGCCAGACTCGCTATCAGAGAGTAGTAAAAAGAAGGAGAAGCTTTGTAGCCAAAGATAAAGCTAATATTGGCAATCATGCCCACTTGTGACGCTACCAGTAGAGGGGCATCCGCAAAAGGAAGGGGTGCGGCCCCGATGAACGCTGCGCTAGCCACATAGGCCGACACATACTTAAAAGCAGCATCAGCTTTGAGATCTACCCGCAACAACTGCTGCCGGATGAAAGCAAGGCGAGCGGCTTCCGGCAGTAGCTCCGACGTACAGCCAATCAGGTGCTCCAGCCCATGGGCGGGTATGGTGAGGTGTCGGTTAATGACCTTGTCTCGGGCCAAAACAGGAACGATGTAGCGAACGGGCAGATTTTGGCGCTGCAAGTACTGGAAAAACTCGCTCTCTTCGGGATTTGGGTATTCCAGACATTGGGTCAAGACCAGGATGACTGGCACATCTTTGAGTTCTAACTCTCTTAGCCACTCGCGCTCGGTTTCCTCCAGCCGCTTTAGCTCGTGGTGGATGCAATACCAAACAATGTGAATGTGATGTTTGGGATCCTTAAAGCGCAGCTCGTCGATGAGTTGGGCCACCTCGAGACGGATTTGGGTATTTTGTTCTCCCGCCAATTCCATGCCAGGTGTATCGTAGATGGTAATTGGGCAACCCTGCTTCGAGTACTTGCGAATGTGGCGGGTAACAGGGCTGCCAACTCCAGTGCGGGCCAGCTCGTCTTTAAACACCGCGTTAACTAAAGTGCTTTTGCCCACCCCGCTTTTGCCAATCACCAGGACGTTGCAATGGCCCATTTCGGCCTCCGCCTCTAGCAGGCTCTCTTGGAGCAGGTAGCCGGCCCAACCTTCTGGGTTCCCCTCTTGCCCCCGAGCACGCGCAACAGCCCGCTGGGTCACGTGAATAAGTCTTTCAATCCAGGAGGGCATTCTCGCCTCTGTCTGCGACATGATCTTTCCCCAGTGAGGGTCGGTACGGGATCCCTAATCCAGTGTGCCATCCTCTCCCCCACAGTTTCCGCCCCTGGCGCTTGTTCAAGAAGCTTTATTGAGAGCTATTCACAAGAGCTACTGGTTTGCCCTATGCTGGGGAAAAGTCAACACCAAAAACCCCTGCGTCGACTCAATCAACTCCGTTGGGTAGTCTGGGTAGATAGCTGTATCCTCACTTTGGAGAACCCTGCCCTATGTCTGAAACCTCAACCTTGCGTCAGGCCTTCAACACCGTCTGCAACAACGCTGTCCTGCTCGGCCCGGAGGTCACCCAGCCAATCTGCGAGGGGATGAACGCCCTTCTGGCCAGCTTCCAAGGGCTGTACTTGCAATACCAAAAGCACCACTTTGTGGTGGAGGGCACTGAGTTCTACCCCCTACACCAACTGTTCAAGGATCACTGCGAGCAGGTGAGGGAACACGTCCACGACCTGGGAGAGCGCCTCGCAGGTTTGGGGGGTGTGCCAGTGGCTACCTTTAGCAGCTTGGCCAAGCTCTGCTGCTTTACCCCTGAGCCCGATGGCGCTTTCGAGGCCCGGCAAATGTTGAAGAACGATCTGGCTGCGGAGCAGGCCATCATCGATCTGCTGCGGCGCCAGGCTGCTCAGGCGGAGAGCTTAGGGGATCGCGCCACCCGCTACCTCTACGAGCAGATCTTGCTGAAGACGGAGGATCGGGCCTTTCACCTCAATCACTTCCTGGCCAATGACAGCCTAGTGTTTGGCTTGATGGACGCCAGAGCCTAGCCCAGATCCAGAGCAGGCTTGCCGGTCAAGGGGGCCTGCTGCTTGCAGGCAGACCTCATTTTTGCAACGTCTTGTTGAAGACTTATATCACTATTGCCTAGCTGCATTTAGACTTATTTGCCGAGGCTTTGCTTCTGGCCATGAACCCCCTGTCCTATGAAAGTGGCTATTGCTTGCAGATCCCGCTAGGGGAGCGCTGGCGCATTCGGCGGCGGCTGGCGGAGTTGGGGATCCCAGCAACCTGTACGGGAGAGGGCTATTTGCAGGTGCAGGTGGACTCGCCTTTGGCTGTGGTGCAGGTGCGAAGTGTGATCCGCCAATACACGGCGCGGCGGCAGGAGTTGTTGGACAGCCTAGAGGCTTGTTGGCGCCTCAACGCAGAGGCTGGCGGACAAGATGAGCAAGTTTGCTAAGCAAAGGATCCCGTTTGAGGTAGAGGGCCAGTTCCTGGGATTTCTTCCCGACAAGGATGGCAAGCTCAAGTACTTGCACTGGCAGGCCGAAGCAGAAGTGTTTGTCGGCAAGATCCCCAAGCCGCTGCGTTCCGCCCTCTACCGTACCCTCAAGCCAGGGGATAGGGTGCAGATTGCGGGGGAGCGGGAAGTCGATCTGCTCAAGGAGCGGGAGAAATGGGTGCTCTACCGCGTGGTTCCGCTCGGGGAGAGGGCAGGGTGTATAGCTTCCGGGGCCGAGGCAGATCCTGAGCCGGGTGCTCCAAAGGCTAAAGGTAAGGTGCTGGTCTGCCAAAAATCCAACTGTTATCGGCGTGGAGCTGGAGCGGTTATGCAGGCCCTAGACTTCCATTTAGCTGCCTACTCCGGCTCAATTTGCGTGCAGGGGGTGGGCTGTCTGAAAGATTGCCAGCGGGGCCCAAACGTGGTGTTCCTGCCCGACAAAGTTCGCTACAGCGGTGTTTCTCCGCAAGCTGTCCCTGCCTTGCTAGAGCGGCACTTTCCGCTAGTTCAGCAGGCTGACCAAAGCCAGGCTGCTGCAAGCCAAGGCGCACAGCCCGAAGAGCGCAAGCGGGCCTCGGCGCTGTACTGGTAGTCCCCGTTCGCAACAGCGGCAAGTTCATTTGCCTAGGAGTACGTTGAGCGAGGAGGTCATGCTCCCGCTACCCGAATCCGGCAGCCCTAAAAGCCCATCAAGCGGGCCACAGCAGCCAAGTCGGGAAGAACCCCCGCGTGGATGGGAGCAGATCCCTGTTGGGCGGCCGTGTCGGGATCCTTAAGGCCGTTGCCGGTGAGCACGCACACCACCTGGGCGCCGGCAGGCACCTGATCCCGCCATTTCAGCAATCCCGCCACTGCAGCGGCACTGGCCGGCTCGCAGAAGATCCCTTCCTCTCTTGCCAACAGATGATAGGCGGCCAAGATCTCCTCGTCAGTTACACTGTCCACCCGGCCACCGCTGACTTGGACGGCCGCCTTGGCCTTCGCCCAACTGGCAGGGTTGCCAATGCGGATGGCCGTGGCCACCGTTTCTGGGTGCTCCACGACACGGTTGAGGACGATGGGGGCGGCGCCAGCAGCCTCAAAGCCGTAGAGCCGTGGGCGACGGCTGGCCTTGCCTCGCTGGTAGTAGTGGCAAAAGCCCATCCAATAGGCGGTGATGTTGCCGGCGTTGCCCACCGGAATACAGAGCCAATCGGGGGCATCTCCCAAGGCATCCACCACCTCAAAGGCGGCAGTTTTCTGCCCCTCCAGCCGAAAGCGGTTGACAGAATTGACCAGTGCCACCGGGTAGGCTTCCGCCAGTTGCCGCACCATGGCCAGTGCCTGGTCAAAGTTGCCCCGAATGGCAATGATCTCCGCCCCATACATCAGGGTTTGGGCCAGCTTGCCCTTGGCCACATAGCCATCAGGGATCAGCACGTAGGCCCGCAAGCCCCCTTTGGCTGCATAGGCAGCGGCTGCTGCCGAGGTATTGCCGGTGCTGGCACAGATGATGGCCTCTGCCCCCGCCTCTTTGGCTTTGGACACCGCCAGGGTCATGCCCCGATCCTTGAAGCTGCCCGTGGGATTGAGGCCTTCCAGCTTCAAGTAAACCTGGCAGTCTCGCCCCAGCCGTCGGCTCAGCGCAGGAGCAGGGATCAAAGGGGTATTGCCCTCATGCAGCGTCACTACGGGGGTGTTGGGACTGACGGGGAGCCACTCCCGGTAATGCTCGATAACGCCGGGCCAGAGACCCACTTGGGCGCGGGATCCGGCCCTGGGCAGGGAATAGGTGGGATTGAGGGTAACCATGCTGCGGACAAGGCCAGCTCTCTAACTTTAACTGTTCGGAAGACCGTTGTAGCGGCTTGGCCAGCTCTCGGCTAAGGACCCAGGGGATCTGGCGGCCGGAGGGCCAGGGCCTGGACCAGCGCGTGCAGCTTGAGGCGGATCTCAGCCACCTCCTGCTCGGGCTTGGAGTCGGCTACGATGCCAGCGCCAGCATACAGGCGGGCCCGCTTTCCCTCAATCAGGGCTGAGCGGATCCCGACCACCAACTCGCCATTGCCCTGTAAGTCCACCCAGCCCAAGGGGGCGGCATAGCTTGCCCGATCAAAGGGCTCTAGCTGCGCTAGCCACTGCAGCGCTGCCTGCTGGGGATAGCCTCCTACAGCGGCAGTGGGGTGGAGTTGGGCCAACAGGTCGAACAGGTGAACGTGGTCGGGAAGTTTCGCTTCGATAACAGTTTGCAGGTGCTGGATGTGGGCCAAACGGCGCAGCCGTGGCTGAGGGGAGATCCAGGGATCCATCCCCAGCCAGCCCAGAGCCTCCTGAATTGAGCGCACCACCCACTGGTGTTCGCGGCGGTTTTTGGGGCTGCGGAGCAGCTCCTCGGCCAAGCGGCAATCCTGGGGCCCGGTAGAGCCGCGGGCAACCGAGCCTGCCAAGGCATCGATCTGCACCCGGCCTTGCCACACCGAAAGCAGTCGCTCTGGGCTGGCTCCCAAAAAGACTTGGGGAGGCAAATCCCCCTTGCTTTCTGAGGCAAAGGCAAAGACGCTGCAGTCGGGATGATAGGCCTCCAGGTAGGCCAGCAGCGAAGGGATGGCGGGGGGAGAGGGCAACGCCAGGTCTACCGCTTCCGCCAGCACCACTTTCTCAAGGGATCCCGCCCGAATGACTTGCAGGGCCTTTTCAATTCGCGCCAAGAGGGCCTCTTCTGCCAGGGCCACCTCCAGAGGGGGCTGGGGCCTCCAGGCGGGCAAGGGGGCCTGGGCAAGGCGCTGCATGTGGGCAAAAAAGGCGGCGATCTGGCCAGCTAAGGCTGCCAAGTCGCTGTCGGGGCCAATTTCTAGGTTGAGCCGCGCCACCGTCAACTTCCCCTGCACCTGCCATAGCTGCCAGCGCGGCAGAACCAGCGCTGCTCCGCCGCCACTGTGGGGGGCAAAGCCAAAACGGCAGAAGCACAGGAGGCGCTCCTGGGGGCTACTTAGAGCCGGAGCGGTGTGAACATGAGGCTGCAGGGCTTGCACAAAGTCTCGCGCCACCTGGAATCGCTTCTCTCCAGCAAGATCAGCCCGCCGCAGGGATCCCCACCCCAGCACTTGCACCCGTTCCCCCTGCACCGTGTGGGCAAAGTAGCAATAGCTAGGAAGGTGCTGGAGAGGAAGCAAGCTCAACTCTTGGGCCAGGGCCGCCAGGGGATTGAGCCCGGGGAAGGGCCAGGCCAAGCTGAGAATCTGAGGAACCCCCGTTGCCCGCGCTAGCTGTTGGCAGGCTTCTAGGAGGGGCTTTTCCTTCTCTGGCCAAGCAGCAGGGCTTAGCGGCGGCCGCCCGGCTCTTGCCGCGCCGTGGACATTCCAGGGGAAAAGAGAGGAAGTCATGCGCAAAAAAGAGGGGGATAATCTCACCTTGGCCGAAAACAAGACAAGCGTCGATAGAGACTTGGCAGGGCGCTTGAACCTACGGTTCGCTTCCGCGAACAAGACAAGGAGAGGAGCCAGGGGCGAAACTTGAGGAGCTTCTTCACAGATTGCAAAGTTCCTTAGATCTTTGGAGATGGGAACAGGAGCCCCCTAACCTAACAAGTACGGGACCAAGCCAATACCACCATGCCTGCCCAGCCGCAGCCGCCTAAGACAAATCCAAAGGCTAGCCAAGGCCAGCTTGGGGAAGAGAGCAGCCGCGATGCTTCCTTGCGGCGACAGCTGTGGATGGCTGCCCTCAAGCCCCCCATCTACAGCGTGGCCATCATGCCCATTTGGGTGGGATCCGCCATCGCCTACACCCAGGTGGGGGAAATGGACGTGGAGATTTTGCTGGTGTTTCTGGGGGCGGCCGTTTGCCTCCTGGCTTGGGTCAACCTCAGCAATGACGTGTTCGATGCCCAGACAGGAGTGGACAAAAACAAGCTCCACTCGCTAGTCAACCTGACGGGCAAGCCGGCGCAGGTGTTCTGGGTCGGCAACGCCTTTCTGGCCCTAGGGCTAGCCGGGATCCTCTGGCTGAGCTGGAGGCAGGGGGATCCCACGGTGTTGCTGTTGGTGCTGCTGGCCTGCGGGCTAGGCTACGCCTACCAGGGGCCGCCGCTGCGCCTGGGCTACCAAGGGCTTGGGGAGATCCTCTGCTTTTTGAGCTTTGGGCCACTGGCGGTTTTGGCTGCCCACTACAGCCAAAGTCGGACTTGGTCGCTGCCGGCCTTGGCAGCCTCGCTGGTGGTGGGAATGGCAACCAGCTTGATCTTGTTTTGCTCCCATTTCCATCAAGTGGAAGATGATCGCGCTGCCGGCAAGCGCTCGCCAGTGGTTCGCCTGGGCACCCGCCGCTCCGCCCGCCTCGTCCCCTGGATCTGCGGCAGTGTTTTTGGCCTGCTGCTGCTGTTTGTGGGGCTGGGGATTTTCCCAGCTTGGACGCTTCTGGGTTGTGCCGGGATCCCGTCTGCCGTGCGGCTTTCCCGGCTGCTGGGCACCTATCACAATCAGCCGCAGCGGATTAGTCATTCCAAGTTCATTGCTGTTGGCCTCCACTTTTGGCTGGGGCTGTTTCTGGGGCTGGGCTTTATCCTCAGCCGCTTGGGTTAGTTAAGGGGAAGACGGGGGTTGTGATCTAGATCCTCCTGCTGCTGGCAAACTGCGCTAAGCTACAGCCTAACTGCCGGGTTGAGGAGCTGGGGATCAAAGCGGAGAAGTCGTAAGGATGCGGCAATTTTTCCATTCCAATCTAGGGGTAGCGCTCTTGGGGAGCGGGCTCTTGGCGGCCTTGGTTGCCTGGGCCTTGGCTCTTGAAATTGAAGCAGTGAAAGTGGAGCCTTCTCCCCCAGATCAGCCTCTTTCAGTCAGCCGCAAGGTGGACATTGTCGGACAGCAGGGGGGACGTCGTCGTTGGCGACTCATCGCCGAACAGGTAAAGCTGGCTGCCGGGCAACAGGTGTTCGAGCAGGGAGCGCGGGGCTACTTCTATGGAGACGGTGTCGATGCCGGGGAAGGCGCGCCGAGTCCGTTTTTTGCCAGCAGCAAGCAGGTGACTTGGCGGGCCAAGCGAGCCCGCTACGATGCCACTGCCGACGAGCTGTACCTGGAGGAAGAAGTGGAGGTTAGAAGTGACGACGGCAGCTTGCTCCTGACTAGCGCCTTGAGGATTACCCCTGCAGAGCGCATAGAAGTGCCAGCAGCGTTTACCGTCAAAGGGCAAGAAATGGTGCTGCAAGGCCGCTCCGGCTCGTTTAACTTTCCCTTTGCCCTCCTCAGGGCCGAGCAGGGCAAGCTCGTTGTCCTGCCGGGGGATGGCCTGGACGGCGCCACCTCCACCACCATTACCGCTGACCAGCTCACCTACGACCGCACCCAGCAGGTGGCCGAGGGGAAGGGCAACCTGCGCATCCGCGAAGGGGGTCTTGAGATTCGCGCTCCCCAAGGCACTTACCTACGCCAACAGGCGCAAAGCATTCTCTCGGGTGGCGTGGTGTTGCAGGAGGTGGCTGCTAAAAGCAGCCGGGATCCCCTCCTAGCCGACCTGCGCTTGGCCCAGGCTGCTCCCGCTTCCGCGGCAACTCCAAACCCCCAGAACCAGGAAGTTACCATCATTGCCGACCGCCTCACCTACGACCGCAACACGCAAGTTGCCCGCGGGGAAGGCAACCTGGAAGTTCAACAGGGGGAAACCACCATCCAGGCAGCTCAGGGCATCTACCGCCGTCGCGAGTCCCAAAGCCTGTTGACAGGGGGAGTTACCCTGCGCGAGCCTGGGCGGGTGCTCACGGCTGCTCGTTTGGAGGGCAACCACCGCGACAAGATCTTCGTCTTTGAAGAGAATGTGCTCTACCGGCAGATGGCCACCTCCACGCCGGCTGGCGGCAGCGGATCCCTGACGGAGGAGCTGCGCCAGGCTGAAACGGAGGTGCGGGCTGCCCGCCTGGTTTACAACTCCCGCACCGGCACCTCGGAGTTCAGTGGGGCCGTCGAGTTTATCCAGCGGGGGCGGAAAGCCAAGGCCAACCAGGCCATCATCACCCCTGAGAAGGTGGAGCTGCGGGGAGAGGTGGTGATCGAGCAGATCGAGGGAGACTGGCTGGCGCGGCGCCTCCAAAACCCCCAGACTCAAGCGGATGTGGATCAACCGACGGTGATCTACGCCAACCACGTGGAAATTGAGCAAGCCAGCGGCAACGCCCGTTTCTTTGGTCAGGTGGTCATTGTGCAAGCCAACCGCGCTGTCGAAGGGGATCGGGCGGAGTACTCCGACCAAGAGCAGATTTTCAGAATTACCGCTGAGCGGGCTCCTGTTCTGCTTTGCGATCGCGGCGAGCTCAATCCAATTCCCCGCAAAACGACCGAGGGGCTGCCCGGCCGCGATGCTCTGGATCACCTGTGCCGAGGCGCCAACCGCCTCAGCGGCAAGCTGGTCACCCTGAATATAAAGCAGGATGAGTACACCGTCGAAGGGGACGGAGAGCGGCAGGGGATGGTTCAATTTCGCCTCACCGATGCCCTCTGAAGGGATCCAGCCCTTGCCTTCCGTCGTCTATGCCGGCTGGGGCGGCCAAAGTTGCACTCCAGTCTGAGGTGGTCAAGGCAAATGTCCACCCAATTGACCAAGGGTAAACGGCGCAAAGCTACTGCGGGGGAGGGGAGCTTTTGGGGATCCCTGAGGCTTGGAGGCTTTTTTTTGGAGTTTTATCTTTTTAAGGAGATGATCCGCCCCTTCTTCCTGGGAGTGGCGGGGGGCGCAGTGATGATGCTGGGCAACCAGCTTTTTATCTATGCCGATTTGCTGGTGAAAAAAGGAGCTCCCCCTCTAACAATTTTGCACATTCTCCTCCTCAACTTGCCCGCTATTTTGGTGGTTACCTTTCCCATTGCTGCCCTCTTTGCCACCCTGCTTACCCTGGGCAGGATGGGAGCTGATAGCGAGATGACGGCGCTGCGGGCGGCTGGGATCCCCTACCGCAAAGTGTTAATTCCCCTGCTCGGCATTGGCCTGCTGATTAGCGGCCTAGCGCTCTTTACCCATGAGGTGATTGTGCCCCAGACCAACCAAAAGGTGAAGACCCTCAACACCAACCTCATCCTGGCCCAGGATGCTCTTCCCTTCAACCCCGGAGAGGTGGTCCGGGTGGACAGCGACCTCTGGTTTCACGTTGGCTCGATGGACCCAAAGACAGGCTTGATGCAGGACTTGTTGATTTTGGATCGCAAGGCTGAGACGGGCCATCTGCGCTACCCGCAAGTGATCTCAGCCCAAAGGGCCCAA
Source organism: Synechococcus sp. R65.1 (assembly GCF_047461755.1). Taxonomy (NCBI): domain Bacteria; kingdom Bacillati; phylum Cyanobacteriota; class Cyanophyceae; order Synechococcales; family Synechococcaceae; genus Synechococcus; species Synechococcus sp. R65.1. The sequence goes on from NZ_JANSHU010000003.1 coordinate 105,209, forward strand.
CGGGTGGGCCAGGTGTGGCATTTGCAAGGGGTGGTGATCCGTCGCTATGACGAGCAGGGGCGCACCTACTACGAAGGCCACGTGGCAGAGATGGAGCTCAACATTGTCAACCAGTTGGTGGGCCTGGTGTATGCCGAAAGAGTGCCCCAGGAGCAACGGGCAGCAGAGCTGTGGGAGCAATGTCAGCGATACCGGAAGGAGCAACGTCCTGCTGCCGATGTGGCCCGCTGCCTGACGGAATACCACCTCAAGTTCGCCATTCCTTTGGCCAGCTTTTTTGCCATCTTGGTAGCGGCGCCCCTGGGCTTGCAGACGGTGCGGCAGACTGGCCGCTACGGCAGTGTGGCGCTAGCGATTGTTCTGGTGTTTGTTTACTATGTACTGATGAGCCTGGGACGTGCGATGGGTCGAGTTGGGTATATCGATCCCTGGCTAGCTGCCTGGCTGCCGAACATGATTTTCGGTGGGGTGGGCCTCGGTCTGCTGTGGCGGTTTTTGCGGTGAGATCTGGTAGCTTCTTGCAAGGCTTCAGCCCCTGGGCAAGGTGGCTAGCCCTTTGCTGGGGCAGCTCCCTGTGGGTGGGAACGGGGAGGGCGGTCTTTGCCCAGCCGGATCCCCTGCCTACCAACCTAGAGGGCTATCAGCGCTTTTGGGCAGCGCAAACCTCGGCCCAGCAGCTACAACTGGCTCACCGAGCTGCCAGCCCAGAACCGGTTGCTCCCACCGGCGCCAGCTTGTTGGGGGATCCCATCGCTCCATCCTCCCCGCCGTCTAGCACCCCTCCTGAAAAGGCCCTCACGCCAGAAGAGCTCAGCCGGCAGCGGCTACAGCGGCTCTTGGCCGAGGGGGCAGCAGCCCATGCACGGCAGCAGGCGCAACAGGCCCAGGCAACACCGTCTTCCCGGCCTACTGCAGCTATTCCTACTCTGGACTCCCTTCGCTCCTTTTGGCCTATAACTTCCCGAGCTGCTGACTTGCAGGTAGAAGAGCAGCCCAACGAAGCAAGGGGCTTCTCCCCTGTCGAGGGCCTGGCCACTGCTCAAGGGCAAGAGACGGCGTTGACCTCGCCAGCCGGTGGGAACTTGAATACTAGCCCTCAGAGAACAGCTCAAAGGGAGGCGGAGGTATTCACCCCCACCGCCGGATCTCTCCTAGCTCCCCAGTTGTTGGAGCGGTTCCCCCTGCTGCGGGACCTAAGCCCAGAAGCTGCTCCGCCTGCCAGCCAGGGATCCCAAATTCGCCAGCAACTGGCCACTACTGTCCAACGGCAGATCCCTCTTGACCCGGATCAAGTCAATGTCAGCGGGGATGTGCTTAGCTACCTTGCTGAACAAGATGTGGGCATTGCCGAGGGGAACGCCCAGATCCAGCTGGCTGACGGCACCCGCATCAGCGGCGAGCGGCTGGTGTTTTACCGGCGGGAACGGCGCCTGCGCAGCGAGGGCCCTTTTCGCATGGAGTGGCCTCCTGGGCCGCAGGGGCGCGGGATCCGGCAAATTGAAGGGCAAAACCTGGACTTGGATATTCCCGGTCGCAGGGCTCAATTTGAAAACTCGCTGGTGATCCTGCCTGGGGAGGAGCCGGGCACCAAGATCTTTGTGCGCAGCCAAAAGACCACCGCCCTGTTGGGGGATCAGATCTTCCTTGAGAAGGCAACCCTCACCACCTCACCAGAGCCGCCCATCACCCACTACGTGCAAGGGGATCGGGTGGAGGTGTTTCCCGACAACCAGGTTATCGTTTACAATGCCCGCGTCTTTGCTGGCGGCGAGCTGAGCAAGGAGGGCGAACTGCGGGCGGGGTTGCAGATTGCCTACCTGCCCCTTTTCATCTACAGCCTGCGAGATCACCAGTGGGTGCTGCCGGGACGGAGCAAGGCGGAAGGAGTGTTTGTCAAGTCCAGTTGGGCCTACCGCTTCAACGAGTACAACTTTGGCGGCCTGCGGCTGGATGTCTTGCAGAAGAAAGGCCTGGGCCTTGGCTTTGTCCACGACTACATCCTCCCCATCCCCGACAGCGTCAACTATGGGCGGGCCCAGTTTTACCTGGTAACCGAGGCCGACGAGCAGCGCTTTTCCGGCCGCCTCCGCCTTGACCACAATTTCGACTTCTACGCCGCCAACCTCCTCGGCCAAGAAGGCCAACTGCGGGGCCAGCTTAACCTCAACCTGGACAACACCTACCGCCCTGCCGGCGGGCGCAACGACAATGCCGATCTCCGCCTCAATGCCACCTTCCAGGGGGATCTCTCGACCACCACCCTCAACATCAACCGCAGCGGATCCCAGGAGAACGGCACCTACACCTTTCCCCTCACCCTTAGTCACGTGCAGCGCTATGGGGGCGTGCCCTGGCTGCAGTCGGATCTGCGCTTGGACTACAACCAGCGGGTAAGCGTCAAAGACGGGCCAGATTTTGCCGACGCACGGCTGACGCTGGGCACCCAGCTCACCCCCCCTGGCTGGGGTGGCACCTACCGCCTGGCCTACCGCGCCTACAGCAGCTCCAATGGCGACACCGAGCCGCGCCGCAATTTCGAGCTGGCCTTCAACCCCGATCTCCTCCGCCTCAGTCCCGATATCTTCCTCAGCAGCGCCCTCACCCTGACCCAAGAGCAACAGCCGAATCGAGAAGGGGGATCTGGCCTCAACTTTTTCAATCGCTACGAGCTGCGCTCCAGCCTTCAGTTCAACGACATTCAACCGGCTCCTTGGATCACCTTCATACCGGGTTCCATCGATTACACTCAAGTCCTATACTCCACTCCCAACCAGGAGTCCACCGTCAGCCTCAACCCCCGCCTTAGCTTCAAGCCTGCTGAATGGAACACCATCGACCTGCGCTACAGTCGCACCTTCTACGGCAACAATTCCGCTCCCTTTCAAACCCTTTCCGCCAGCCCCCAAGATGTAGATCGCCTCAACGCCAGCATTAGCTTCTTCACCCCACGCAATTTCCTGCCCAACGTGCCTCCCGGCTACCTTGCCTTTGAAGATGACCTGCCCGGCGAGCTGCCCATAGCCCTGACTTTTCCCGACGACACGCCGGAGGACTTGGAAGCGATTGCCTCCCGTAACCTGCAGGAGCTGCAGGCGCAAGTGAGGAACCTGCTGCGCTTTGACACCACCCTTGGCTATGACTTCGTCGCCCAAAGGTGGGATGCCCTCAACGCCAACTTTACCTGGAACACCGTGCCCGAGCTGTTCAACGTCCAGGTGCAAACTTCCTACGACCTCAACAAGGGGCAATGGCAACCCATTCGGCTGGAGTACCGGGGGCGCAGCAGCACCACCTTCAACCGGGATCAACGCTCGGGTCTAGACAGCTATGAGCCGGGGATTAGCTACGCGCTGCAGGCAGTTTACGATCCCCGGTCGGGAGGAATTTCCACCTACGGCCTTGACCTGGATGCCACCCTCGGCACGCAGTGGCAAAACCACTGGCGGCTCCGCCTGGGCGTGACGGAGGCAGGGATCCGCCGCCTTGAGGTACGCCGCGACCTGCGGGATTTAGAGCTGCGCTTGGCCTACGATCCCCTGGCGGGGTCACTGCGCCTGGAAGGGATCCTGGTGGCCTTTCCCAGTCGCCCGGTGGGCCTGACGCAAGAGCGGGGAGAGTTTCAACTGACTTCACCAGTGGGCGCCTTCAGCCTGGAGAGGCTGGGGCTGTGAGCTGGTAAGCAGCGGGGAATTGGCTTCGGCTACACTGGAGGGCCGACGGTTCTTTGCAGCGCTCAACTCCTATGGCCAGGATCAACGACCATTTCCTCAAGCTCAAGGCTGGCTATCTCTTTCCCGAGATTGCCCGGCGCGTGCAGGCCTTTGCCGCCGCCCATCCCGAAGCTCAGATCATCAAGATGGGCATTGGCGATGTCACCGAGCCCCTGCCGGCAGCCTGTCGAGCCGCCATGATCCGGGCCGTGGAGGAGATGGGGGATCGGGCTACCTTCCGCGGCTATGGACCGGAACAGGGCTACGAGTGGCTGCGCCAGGCCATTGCCCAGCACGACTTTCAGGCCCGCGGCTGCGACATCGACGCTTCCGAGATCTTCATCTCCGATGGCTCCAAGTGCGACTGCGGCAACATTCTGGATATTCTCGGCCACGACAACACCATTGCCATCACGGATCCTGTCTATCCGGTTTACGTGGACACCAATGTGATGGCGGGCCATACGGGGCCAGCCAACGAGCGGGGCGAATACGAGGGCCTGGTCTATCTGCCGCTGACGGCGGAAAACCACTTCACCGCCAGCCTGCCCGAGCAAAAGGTGGACGTCATCTACCTCTGCTTTCCCAACAACCCCACTGGTGCAGTCGCCACGCGGGAGCATCTGCAGGCCTGGGTGGACTATGCCCGCGCCCACAACTCGCTCATCCTCTTTGATGCCGCCTACGAGGCCTACATTACCGAGCCCGGGATCCCGCACTCCATCTACGAGATCCCAGGGGCCAGGGAATGTGCCATCGAGTTCCGCTCCTTCTCCAAAACGGCTGGCTTTACCGGCACCCGCTGCGCCTTTACGGTGGTGCCCAAGTCGCTGCGAGGCCAGGCTGCCGACGGCTCCTGGGTGGATCTGTGGAGCCTGTGGTATCGCCGCCAGTCCACCAAGTTCAACGGTGTGGCCTACATTGTGCAGCGAGGGGCCGAGGCTGTCTACTCTGAGGAGGGGCAGGCGCAGGTGCGGGCTCTGGTGCAGTTTTACCTGGAGAATGCCCGCATCATTCGTGAGCAGTTGGCCAAAGCCGGCCTCCAGGCCTACGGCGGCGTCAACGCTCCCTACGTTTGGGTAAAAGCCCCGGAGGGGCTAAGTAGTTGGGAGTTTTTCGACAAGCTGCTGCACACCTGCCATGTGGTGGGCACCCCCGGATCTGGCTTTGGCAGCGCTGGCGAGGGCTATCTGCGCCTGTCGGCTTTTAACAGCCGCGCCAACGTGGAGGAGGCGATGCGCCGCATTGTCAGCGTGTTTGGAAGCTAAGGGGCTAGAGCTTTGGCGGGGGAGCAGGGATCTTCCCGGACAAGCTGGAGAGGGCAAGATCCCTGGTGTGGGGCTCTATGGGATGCTACAGACAGAAACGGGCTACGAGAGGAGACAGACCTTGCGGGTGGGGATCATCGGCACTGGCTACGCAGCTCGCTCACGGGCAGAGGCCTTGCGCAAAGATGAGCAGGTGAAGATTGTGGCTGTTGCTGGCCGAACGCCCCAGCGAAGTGCCGCCTTTGCTGCTGAGTTTGGGGCTCTTGCCTATTCCGACTGGTCTTCCCTGTTTTGCGAGCAGCGGCTGGATTTGGTGTTTGTCAGCACCATCAATCGGGATCATGCGGCCATCGCCCGTGCCGCCCTGGAAGCCGGGATCCACACCGTTGTGGAATATCCCCTGGCCTTCAGCGCTGCCGAAGCTCGTTCGCTGGTGCAATTGGCCGCGGAACGGCGGCTGCTGTTGCATGTGGAGCACATCGAGCTCCTCAGCGGCGTTCACCAGTTGCTGAGACGGGAGCTGGCAGGGCTGGGCAAGTTGTTTGCCGTTCGCTACATTACCCTCACTGCCACCCACCCTGCCCCTGACCGCTGGACTTATCGGCCCGACCTCTTCGGCTTTCCTCTCACGGGGGCTGTCTCCCGCATCCACCGCCTGGTGGACCTGTTGGGGAAAGTAGAGCGGGTGAGCTGTCAACTGCGCTACGACGGTCCAGACCTGCCCCACCGCTACAGCAGTTGCTACTGCACGGCCCAACTGAGTTTTGCCAACGGGCTGCTGGCGGTGTTGACCTACGGCAAAGGGGATTCGCTGTGGTGTTCCCAGCGCCTACTGGAGTTCCATGGCCAGCGCGGGGGCCTGTTAATCAACGGCGAAGAGGCGACGCTGTTGCGTCCCGGCAGCGCCCACCCCCTGGAGACCGGCTCCCGCCGCGGCCTGTTTGAGCAAGATACCCGCCTGGTGTTGGATCACCTACGGCAGGGCAGCCCTCTTTACGTGGATACGGAGAAAATGCTCCACGCCCTTGCTGTGGCCGAAGCTGCTGAGCAATCTGCCCAGACGCAGCAGGTCGTCTGCGTCCAGGATTAGTATTCTTGTGGCGACCTGGCTTTGGTTAGCGCCATGTCTAGGGATCGCGCTTGGCTGCTGGTGGGACAGGTGGTGGCGGCCCACGGTCTACGGGGCTGGCTGCGAGTTAAGTGTTGGTCGGATTTTCCGGAGCGCTTCACCCAGCCAGGGCCCCGCTGGCTGCAGCGGGATAGCGACCCCGAGCCCCTCCTGCATTCTCTAGTTGAGGGGCGGTTTTTTCCGAACAAGGGCCTGTACCTGGTGCGGCTAGAAGGGATCCCGGATCGCACAGCGGCAGAGGCTTGGGTGGGCGCTAAGGTGCTGGTGCCTGCTTCCCAGCGCCCCTCCCTGGGGCCGGAGGAGTACCACTACCGCGATCTCATTGGTCTAGCCGTCTACCATCAAGGGCGGCTGCTGGGGCATGTTTCGGCCATCTGGGCTGGTGGCCAAGATGTCTTGGAGATCTCTACTCCCGACAAGCGGCAGGTGTTGCTCCCCTTCGTGAAAGCTCTGGTGCCAGTGGTGGATCTGGAAAAAGGCCAACTGCAGGTGCAGCCGCCACCGGGCCTGGTGGAGAGCTTTCTCGGCCAAGAAGCTAGCCCTCCTGCACCCCCTGGCTAAGTCGGCCCTCGAAGGCCGCTGTTTTGCCCTTCTAGGCTTTTGTGCTATCATGGCGGCAGTGTTTTGGGTAATGGCCTCTTCTCTGGCCTCAAGAGTCAATTTTTCCGGACTTGTGCTAGCGAGGCTGCGATTGCAATGACAGAAAACTACGGTGCGGAGCAGATCCAAGTTCTAGAGGGCTTGGAGGCTGTGCGCAGGCGGCCTGGTATGTACATTGGCTCCACGGGGCCAAGGGGATTGCACCACTTGGTGCATGAGGTGGTGGACAACTCGGTCGACGAGGCCCTGGCCGGCTACTGCAACGAGATCCAGGTTACCCTCTACCCCGACGGTTCGGTGGCGGTGCTGGACAATGGCCGCGGCATCCCGGTAGACATCCACCCAAAAACAGGGCAGCCGGCGCTAGTGACGGTCATGACCGTGTTGCATGCCGGCGGCAAGTTTGGGGGAGGCGGCTACAAAGTCTCCGGGGGGCTGCACGGCGTTGGCGTCTCAGTAGTAAATGCCCTCTCGGAGTGGCTAGAGGCCAGAGTCTGGAGAGATGGCAAGGTTTACTTTCAGCGCTTTGAGCGGGGGGCAGTCGTGGGATCCCTAAAGGCTGAGCCGCAGCCTCCGGGATCTCACCAGCGAGGCACAGAGGTACGCTTTAAGCCAGATGCCCTGATTTTCCCCGAGCGGGAGTTTGACTACGATCTGCTAGCCAGCCGTTTTCGGGAGCTGGCCTATCTCAACGCCGGCTTGAAGATTACCTTCAGCGATCTGCGGCGGGATCCCGTCCGCTGCGAAGTTTATCAATTTACGGGTGGCATTAAGGAATACGTGGCTTTTATTAACCACGAGAAAACCCCCCTCCACGCCGACGTTATCTACATCCACGGGGAGCGGGATGGGGTTGAGGTAGAAGCCGCCCTGCAGTGGTGTGGAGATGTCTACACCGATACGGTCATTGGCTTTGCCAACAACATCCGCACCACCGAAGGGGGCACCCACCTGGAGGGATTGAAGACTGCCCTCACCCTCACCATCAACAGCCAAGCCCGCAAGCTCAACAAACTCAAAGATTCTGATCCCAACCTGGCGGGCGAAAACGTGCGGGAGGGGTTGACGGCCATTGTCTCGGTCAAGGTGCCCAACCCCGAGTTTGAGGGGCAGACCAAAACCAAGTTGGGCAACACCGAGGTGCGGGGCATTGTCCAGACCATTGTCTCGGAGGCCCTCACGGAGTACCTCGAGTTCAACCCCAACGTGGCTAGGGGGATTGTCGACAAGGCCATCCAGTCCTTCAACGCCGCCGAGGCGGCCCGCCGGGCCCGGGAATTGGTGCGCCGCAAGTCGGCTTTGGAGTCCTCCACGCTGCCGGGGAAACTGGCCGACTGCAGTTGCCGCGACCCCGCAGAGTCGGAGGTGTATTTGGTCGAGGGCGACTCGGCAGGAGGCAGCGCCAAGCAGGGCCGGGATCGCCAGTTCCAGGCAGTGCTGCCCTTGCGCGGCAAGATCCTCAACATCGAGAAGGCCGATCCCGCCAAGATCTACAAAAACGCTGAGATTCAGGCCATGATCACGGCGCTGGGCTTGGGGGTCAAGGGGGAAGAGTTTGATCCCAGCCAGCTGCGCTACCACCGCATCATCCTCATGACCGACGCCGACGTGGACGGCAGCCACATTCGCACCCTGCTGCTTACCTTCTTTTACCGCTATCAGAAGGCGCTCTTGGAGCAGGGCTACGTCTACATTGCCTGTCCGCCCCTCTACAAGATTGAGTGGGGCCGCAACAATGTGCGCTACTGCTACAACGAGGCGGAAAAGGAGCAAGTTCTGCGCAGCCTGCCGGCCAACGCCAAGTACACCATCCAGCGCTTCAAGGGCTTGGGGGAAATGATGCCGGAGCAGCTCTGGGAAACCACCATGAACCCGGCAACGCGCGTCCTCAAGCAAATCACCATCGAGGATGCCGCCGAGGCGGATCGCATCTTCACCATCTTGATGGGCGATGCCGTCGGCCCCAGGCGGGAATTTATTGAAGCCCACAGCGGCCAGTTGGATCTGGCGGCTCTGGATATTTAGTCCACGTGGGAGATGTGGTAGCTGCCATCAGCCTGCACCCAGGCAATCTCGGGGATCCGGCACTGGCGGGCGTAGGCCTCGATCTCTTCGGGCGTCCGATCCAGCAACTCCAGCTCCACCGCCTCTGACTCCCGCCAGCGGGCAGCCAAGGCTAGGGCTGCCGGGATCCCTGCCGGCACCAGCGGCACCACCAACCGCTTGCAGGTCGCGGCCTCGGCCTGAGCATCGGGGGGCAAAAGCCGCAGCAGGGTATCCGGCAGGAGGGTAAAACCAATCCCTGGCTGCTCGAGTTGCTGCGGGCTATAGAGGGCATAGAGCCGGTCGTAGCGCCCGCCCAGGGCGATGACCTCTCCCCCCACCACTGCCTGGAAGACAATGCCGGTGTAGTAGGCTAGAGTCTGCAGCAAGCTAAGGTCTAGCACCACCCGCACCTGATGGGCCTCTAGGATCTGGCACAACTGCCGCAGATCCCGCAGCCGCTCCGACGGCACCGGAAGCTGGGCAAGCTGGGGTAGAACCTGGTCAGGCTGGCCGCGCAGCCCCAGAATCTGCAAGCCAATTTGGCGGGCTGCTTCTGGCAAAGGGGCGGACTCCAGGTAGACGTAGTCAAGCTGGGCTATGGCGCGGCGCACTGCCGCCTGGGCCTTGGGAGCAACAGGGTTGAGCAGGCTCTCGGTCAAGCCCACATCTCCCAAAAGTAACGTCCAGTTGCTGAGGCCGACAGCGCGCACGCAATCGGCCAAAAGCAGCAAGATCTCGGCATCTGCTAGCCACCCGCCTGCACCGATGAGCTCCACTCCAGACTGGAAAAACTCTTGGCTAGTGTAGGATCCCTCCTCCCGCCGGCTATTGCGGAAGACGTTGCCGTGATAGTAAAGCCGCAGGGGCAGGGGCCCGCCCGCCAGCCGAGTAGCCGCCGCCCGCACAATGGAAGCGGTAAACTCAGGGCGCAGCCCCAGCATCGTTCCTTCCCCATCCCGCAGTTGCAGCACGGCCTCGCCGCGGATGGATCCTCCAGCCAGTAGCGTCTCCAGCCGCTCCAGGGTGGGCGTGATGATGCGTTGATAGCCGTAGCGGCGAAAAACCTGAGTTAGCTGAGCCTCCAGCCTTTCCCGCCGCTGGACCTCCCGCGGTAGGAAGTCGCGAGCGCCAGTGGGGGGGCGCAGGGAACTAGCTTCGGGGCGGGGATCACCGCCGACGCGATCGTACAGGCTGTCCTGCCGCATCCTAAAGAGGCCGGGGAAAGTCAGGCCAACTCCAGAGGGGCTCGGTAGAGCGCACTCGCCGCATCCCCGCTGCAGCAAAGCGGGCAAAGGCTGCCTCCGCCTGTTCACTAAAATCGACCAAGCCAGGGATCACTACCGGCGAGGTGCAATCTTCCAGAAGGTAGACCTTCTTGGCCAGGCTGGGATCCCTAGCTTGGATCTCCTGCAGCAAGTCGCTCACCGTCCAGGCGACGCAGTGGCTTTTGGCTTGGCCAGCGACAATCAGGGCGTCAAATTCCAGGAGGTGGCGGATAAGGGATGCATTTTTCTCATCGATGGGATCCCCCTCCGGCCCTGTCAAGACCTCCGGGCTGAGGGCAGAGTAATTTTCCGTCAAAGGGTTGGATCCCTTGAGCTCTAAGCGGGGCTGGCTGCAGCGGGCAATGGCGTGGAAAAAGATTGCCTCTTCTACTGCCGGCACCAGCGCATGGCCAATCCCGCCAAGCATGGAATGGTAGGGCCAGACCATGAGGGGATATTTTCCCCCTTTCTCCAGTTGCTCAGCATAGTGGAGGGCGTAGACCTGCAGGCGCCTCAGATCCCCCTGGGTGAGGTTGGCGGCCATGGCAGGGTTGACTTGCCAGCGGCCCGAGCGGATCTCATCTGCCGAGATGGCTGTAGCTGGCTCGGGGTGGGATCCCTGGGCATCCACCCAAAAGATGGGGTGGAAGATCTGCATAGCGGTGTGGGTGTCCAAGGTGGCCACGATCTGAGTGATGTGGGCCAGGTTGCGATAGATAAACTCGCACAGGCGGCGATTGTCCTCCACGGCCCCCAGGCCGCTGGGCCCCCCCACAAACAGCTCAAAGCCAGGAATGCAGAAGGTGTTTTGCACATCAATCAGCAACAGGCCCACCCGTACTCGATCTGCTGCCGCTGGTGGGATGCGGTACTCCCGGGCCCACTGCTCCGCCTCCAGCGCCCGCTGTTGGTAGGACACCCGCCAAATTTCCCCCACCCGCTCAGGATCAAAGTGGGAGGGGAGAGGCAGAGGTGGCGGCACCGGAGTTGTCAACTGCGGAGCAGAGGTGTCCATGGCGCTTCCCGTTTCTAGGGATCCCTGGCAGGCTGAACTTGCTACCATGGTAGCTCCAACTTGGGCAACCGATCTTTGCATGCTGCCTCCCTGGCTTGCTTGAGGGTTCCATGGTCAGCCCAGACTTTTCCTCCCTACAGCCTCAAGACTATGGCCTGCTGACAGATCTCTACCAGTTCACCATGGCCGCCTGCTACGTGGGGGAGGGCCTGGAGAATCAGCCAGCGGCCTTTGAGCTATTTGTGCGGCGCTTGCCCACGGACTATGGCTACCTCATCGCCATGGGGCTAGCCCAAGCGGTGGAATACCTACAGCAGTTGCACTTTCCGCCGGAAGCCCTGCAGGCGCTGCGGGAGACGGGCATTTTTGCCGAGGCACCGCAACGCTTTTGGGAGCTGCTGGCTAGCTGCCGCTTTGAGGGGGATGTGTGGGCGGTACCCGAGGGAACAGCCGTCTTTGCCAACGAGCCCCTGCTGCGGGTGGAGGCTCCTCTCTGGCAAGCGCAACTGGTGGAAACCTATCTGCTGACGACCTTCAACTACCAAACCCTGATTGCCACCAAGGCGGCCCGCATGCGCGATGCTGCTGGAGATGAGGCCATTTTGTTGGAGTTTGGCACACGGCGGGCCTTCAGCCCCCAAGCAGGCCTGTGGGCAGCGCGGGCAGCTCTGGCGGCGGGGTTCAATGCCACCTCCAATGTCTTGGCAGCCCTGAAATTGAGACGCAAGCCAGCGGGCACGATGGCCCATTCTCTCGTGATGGCCATTGCCGCCCTCTCGGGGGATGAGACCCGTGCTTTTCAAGCTTTCCGGCGCTACTTTCCCCAAGCGGTTCTGCTGATCGACACCTACGATCCCATCCAAGGGGCGCGCACCGCCGCCCAGCTCTTTGCAGCCACCCAGCCGGATCAACTGGGATCCCGAGGCGAAATTGGTGGCGTGCGCATCGACTCCGGAGATCTGGAAGCCCTCTCCCGCCAGGTCAAGGCCATCCTGCCCCAGGGGGCGCCGGTGTTTGTCAGTGGCGATCTGGATGAATACGAGATCGAGCGGTTGCACCGCTCCCAGGCACCGATTAGCGGCTATGGGGTTGGCACCCGCCTGGTTACCGGCGAGGGGGTGAACGGAGTGTACAAATTGGTGGAGATCAACGGGATTCCCGTGGCTAAGGCCTCCTTTGCCAAAGCCACCCTGCCAGGACGTAAGCAAATCTTCCGCGGCCCAGAGGGAGACTTGCTCGGCCACGCTGACGAGACCTCACCCCCTGGCTACGAACCGCTGCTGCGCCAGATCATGCGCCGGGGCGTGCTGCTGGAGCCTCTGCCTGATCTAGAAGCCATCGCCCGCACTAGCCGCGCCTCGGTGCTGCGCTTACCGCCAGGGGTGCGGCAACTGCGCCAGCCGGATCCGTGGCCGGTGGCCCTGAGCCCAGCCCTGCAGCAGGTTAAAGAGCGTCAGCTTGGCTCTTCCTAGGCGTTAGTTCCCCTACAGAAGGCGTGCCTTATAATTTTTGCCTTAGGAGCTGCAGCTCTAGGTTTTGAGCTGGGCAATTTGCTGTCCTACGGGTGCTAACCCCATGACCCAACGTGCCTTGATTACTGGCATTACTGGCCAGGATGGCTCTTACCTGGCCGAGCTGTTGTTGCAAAAAGGCTACGAAGTCCACGGCATTATCCGCCGGGCCAGCACCTTCAATACCGACCGTATTGACCACCTCTACGTGGACGCCCACGATCCCACGGCTAGGCTGTTTCTCCACTACGGGGATCTCACCGATGGCACCACCCTGCGCAGGATCTTGGAGCAGGTGCAGCCGACGGAGGTGTACAACCTGGGGGCCCAATCCCACGTGCGGGTGAGTTTCGATGCCCCGGAATATACTGTTGATTCAGTAGCCATGGGCACCCTACGCCTCCTGGAGGCCATCCGCGACTACCAACAGCGCACTGGGATCCGGGTGAAGTTTTACCAGGCCGGCTCCTCGGAGATGTTTGGTCTGGTGCAGGAGATCCCGCAAAAAGAGACCACCCCCTTCTATCCCCGCAGCCCCTACGCCTGTGCTAAGGTCTACGCCTACTGGCAGACGGTCAACTACCGCGAAGCCTACAACCTCTTCGCTTGCAACGGCATTTTGTTTAACCACGAAAGCCCGCGGCGAGGCGAGACCTTTGTTACCCGCAAGATCACTCGTGCCGTCAGCCGTATTGTAGCCGGCAAGCAGGACAAGCTTTATCTAGGCAACCTGGATGCCAAGCGGGACTGGGGCTACGCCAAAGACTACGTCGAGGGAATGTGGATGATGCTGCAGCAGCCCCAGCCAGACGACTACGTGCTGGCTACTGGCGAAACCCACAGCGTGCGGGAGTTTGCAGAACGGGCTTTTGCTTTGGTGGGCATGCCCATTACCTGGCGGGGATCCGGACTGGAAGAACAGGGAGTCTACAAGGATCGCGTGCTCATTGAGATCGATCCCCGCTACTACCGCCCAACGGAGGTGGATCTGCTCTTGGGGGACGCCTCCAAGGCCAAGCGGGTGCTGGGGTGGCAGCCCAAGATAACCTTTGCCCAACTGGTGGAGCTGATGGTGCTGGCAGATCTAGAGGCCATTGGCTTGGATCCGGATCCCATCTTGGGGGAGCGGCGCACCCTCAACGGCCTGCTCAGCGAGGATCGCGCCTTCATCCGCACCCAATTGAAGCTTCGCCGCGACTGATGGCAGCGGCTCCCTTGCCCTAAAAAGGGGCTGAGAGCTTAATATAGGAGATCGCCAATTTTTTGGCGCTTCACTTAACTTTTATCTGCTGCTTTTGGAGAAAGCCTGCATGTCTCGCTACACAGGACCCCGCTTGAGGATCATTCGCCGTTTCGGAGGGCTTGACCTGCCTGGCCTGACTCGCAAGCGCCCCAAAAACACCAACCCCCCAGGTGTGCATGGGGCAGAGCGCAAGAAAAAGTCTGAATACGCCATCCGCCTAGAAGAAAAGCAAAAAGTCCGCTTTAACTACGGGGTAAGCGAGCGGCAGATGATCCGCTACATGCGCAAGGCACGCCGCTCCAAGGGATCTACGGGGCTAGCTCTGCTGCAGCTTCTAGAGATGCGTCTGGACTGCATTGTGTTTCGCCTTGGCATGGCCCCGACGATTCCGGCGGCGCGGCAGTTGGTGACCCACGGCCACATTGAAGTTAACGGCCGCAAGGTAACCATTCCCAGCTATGAGTGCAAGGTGGGCGATGTGATTACAGTTAGGAACAAGGAGTCCTCCCGCAGGCTAGTGGCTGCCTACGCCGAGTACCCAGGGCTGTTTTTGCCGGATTACCTGGAGTTTGACAAGGAGAAGCTGCGCGGCCGCATTAAGGATCTGCCTTCGCGCGAGCAAATCTGCGCGCCCGTCAACGAGCTGTTGGTAGTTGAGTACTACTCCCGCAAGCTCTAGGGATCCCTAGAGGCTGCCGATGGCCCGCCGCAGCTGGGTCAGAGCACGGTTGTAGGCAATCACCGCATTGGCAAGATTGCCCCGAGCAGTCGTGAGGGCGGCCTCGGCGTTGATCACCTCTGTCTGGGTGCCTACACCAGCCTGAAGGCGCAGCCGTGCTAGCCGCAAACTTTCTTCTGCCGAGGCGATTGCCACTTTGGCCGTCTCAATCCGTTCCCGGCTAGAGCTGAGGGTGAGGAAGGCCTCTTCTACGCTGCGTTGAATTTCATTCCGAGTGCCAACGAAATTGCTCACAGCCGCCTGCCTGTCGATCTCGGCTTGGCGAGCCTGGGCCTCCGCCCTTCCCCCATCAAACCAGGTCAAGTTAAAGTTAGCGCCAACCGAATAGCCGACATCGAAACTGTTGCGGTCGGCCCTAAAATCGTTTGCCGCGTCGAGACTGGCGAACAAACTAATTTGGGGACCGTTGCTGGCTTGGGCTAGGCGCAGCCGAGCTTGGGCTTGCTCCAGCTCTCGGCGCTGGCGCTCCAGCTCTTGACGCTTGGCAAAGGCAGCAACAATGGTTTCCTCTAGGCTCAGATCCCACTCTCCCATCGGCTCGACAGGCTCTTCAGCCAGCACATCGGTGGGACTGGGAAAGTTCAGCAGTTCGGCTAGGCGGCGACGACTCAGTTGTTGGTCGTTTTGGGCTGCCAGCAGGGCTTGTCGGTTGTTGGCCAATTCAGTCTCTGCCTGGAGGATCTCGAAGCGGGTACCCACACCGACCCGTTCGCGGGCTTGGGCATCCCGCAGGGTGGCCTCAGAACTGGCAACCGCAGCCTGGCTAATGGCCACGCGGGCATCAGCGCTCTGCAGGTCGTAGTAGGCGTTGGCCACAGCTTGTTTCACTGTCTGCAGGGTTTGCTCGAGCTGCAGTTGGGCAACGCGCAGAGCTTCCTCAGCAAGCTTCAGGTTTTGCGCCCTGGCCCCGTTGTCGAAGGCTGTGTAGTCTAGCCGCAACACGCTGGCCGAGAGGGTATGGGATGGGCGGCTGGGCCCGCTGCCGGGGGCAGGAGGTTCGCTGTACTGGTAGTTGACGCGCGTGGAGAGGGTAGGGGCAAAGGCTGCTTGCGCCAAGGCCACGCCGGCTTCAGCCCGTTTGACGGCTAGCCTTGCTTGCTGTACTGCCGGGTTTTGGGCAACGGCAATCTCCAGCGCCTCTTGGAGAGATAGGCCCTCCCTCCGCTCAATACGCACCTCCAAAGGGGATTGAGGCGCCACTAATTCTTCCGCTTTGGTGGCCCCCTGCGGGACTGGGGGGGGAGTAGCAGGGCGGGCTCCGGGAGGAACAGAGAGGGTGGGAGGCAGGTTGGGAGTGCGGATGGCTCGGCTATCTAAGAGGAGGGAGGGGGCAGGGTCAGGCACTTCCGCTTGGGCAAGGGCAGGCAGAGCCCAGAGCAAGTTGACTAGGAGGCCACAGGAGAGGTGGAACCCTGCTAAGCTTGGCTGGCCTCGAAGACGTTGAGGCCGCCCTTTGACCAGAGGCTGCATCGCTATCGTGCTGTTGCTCTCAAACATACCCACCCGTAGCAAGCAGTATCGCAAAACAAGGGTGGGCAATAGAACAGTTTTTCGCAAGCCCCGCAATGCTGCCGGCTGAGCCAACTAGGGTAATCGGTGAGTTGTCAACCCAGGGATCCCCCTTCTACAAGCTGGCCGGCCAGCGCCACTAGAGGGGCATAGATCCCCTGGAGAGAGGCAAGGGCTTGCTCCCAGAGGGCGTGGGTCAACGACCACCTGTCCAAGCCCATGGCGCCGCACAACAGCAGCAAGTAGAGGTTGGCAAAGGTGAAGAGAGAGGCTGCCCGCTCCCGATCCTGCGGCCTCCGCAATAGCTGCATGGCTTTCCAAACCAAAAGGGATCCCAGCAGCACTGCCGCGCTTAGGTACAAGGATCCCAGTACGTGCAAGGGGTAGACCAACAACAAGCTAACCGGAACCACCAACAGCGCGTAGAGAAGAATTTGAGCGGCAGTTGGCCCTTCTCCGGCCACCACCGGCAGCATGGGCACGCCGGCGCGGGCATAGTCTTCTCGCTTTAAAATCGCCAAAGCCCAGAAGTGGGGCGGGGTCCACAGAAAGATGATGGCAAACATCACCCAGGCGGCCCAGCTCAGCTTGCCCGTAGCTGCTGCCCAGCCCACCAAAGGTGGGATCGCCCCCGCAGCTCCGCCGATCACGATGTTCTGGGGGCTGGAGCGCTTCAGCCAGTGGGTATAGACCCCTACGTACACTAGGATCCCTGCCATGGCCAGACCAGCGGCTAGGAGGTTGGTGAAATAGGCCAGTAAGCTGAAGGAGACCAGAGTAAGGATCCCGGCAAACACCAGAGCGTGGCGCACCTGAATGCGGCCAGCAGGCAGAGGACGGTGGCAGGTTCGCTCCATCAGCCGGTCGATATCGGCGTCGTACACCATGTTGAGGACATTGGCTGCTGCTGCCGCCATCCCACCCCCTAGGAGGGTGACGCCAAACTTGAACGGATCCGTATTGCCTGCCATCCACATGGCGCCAGCCGTGGTCACCAACAGCAAGGCGATGATCTTCGGCTTCACCAACTGGCTATAGCTGCGCAAAAGTTGGCCTAGGCTTGGGCACTGACTAGCCCCTGGCGTGGCGTTAAGGCCTCCGGCCCGCTGGCGCGAATGGCAAGCGGCTGGGCGGTAGCTTTGAAGGATCTCTGCCATGGAACTACTCACCAGTCATTGCTACAGCCGCGGCCCCTGGCTGAGTGCCAGCCCTGTCTTCTCCCTGCCTAGGGGCACTGTTGCGCAGGCGCCAGGCCAGCACCGTAAAGCCCAGCAAACACCCCAGCAAAGCTGCCCCAACCATCTGGTGGGCTACTGTCAAGGGCTCCACCTGCAGCCGGTAGCGATAGGTGAGAACACCAACTCCCACCTGAGCGAGCAAAAGCCCCACCGACCCATAGCCCAGCAGCTTGAGAATCTTTGGGACCCGCCGCCGACCTGTGGCCGCCGCCACCCCCACCACCGCTAGCGTGGCTGGAGCTACTCCCAGCAAGTGGCTGTTCATGACCCCACACAACTCGCCCGCAGCCAAGCACTGGTGCAGAGCCCATCGCGAGGCCACCAAGGCCCCCAGCAGACTCTGGACATACACCAGCAACACCGCCACCAAACCCAGCCAAGGCAAATAGCCAACTGCAGCTCTCCCCTCCAAGGCCTCCGTCCGAGTAGCGCGAATGGAAGAAGCAAAGCGCGGCAAAACGAGCAACCCGAGGGTGAGCAGCGTAGCAAAAAATAGCAGGCCCGTGCCCAGGTGAGCCGTCACAATGTCAAAACGCAACAGCTCCGTCACTGTCAGCCCGCCCAGGATCCCTTGGGCCACGACCAAGACAAAAGCCCAGCTCAGACCCCAGGGCAGCCAATTGGGCAAGGCCTTGCGCTTCAGCCAGGCAAACCCCACTAGCACCAGCGTGGCCAAGCCCACACCGGCAGCCACCAGGCGGTGAAACCACTCCAGAAACACCTGCAGGTTCATCTGCTC
>NZ_JANSHU010000004.1:0-40032 GCF_047461755.1 Synechococcus sp. R65.1
GTTCCCCCTTTGTGGGGATCCCTGGACATTGGAAATCTCAAACTCTGGCGGGATCCGATCCTCATCGATCAAGTTTCTCCTTCGGGGGGATCTCTAGAAATTGGAAACAGTTCCACACAGACGAATGAGTTCGCTGATCCAGCCGATGCCTGTAATCAAGGGGTTATCCCACTCCTCGAAGTAGACCCGTGGACGGCGGCGCCGTTGCTGTCCACGCTGCATAGCTCGGTGCAATCCCTCCCGCAAGGAGCGCACATATGCCCGTGCCTGAGCAGCTCGCCCTACCAGTGCCCCAAGGCGCAGGATCATGGAGAGGATCCCCTCAACCGTGCGCTGGTTGAAGCAGACAACCTCCACCCCCTGGCGAATGAGCTCAGCGCAAATGTTTGCCTGCAGATCGGACCATGCAAGCACAACATCGGGCTGCAGCGCCAAAATCCGTTCGATGTTGGCATCCAGAAGGGTGGACACCTTCGGCTTCTTCCGCGCCTCCGGCGGACGCACCGTAAATCCAGAAATGCCGACGACGAGATCCCCAGCCCCCAAGGCGTAGAGCGTCTCTGCCGTCTCCTCCGTCAAGCACACGATGCGCTCTGGCAATCGCGGTCGCGGAACATGTCTGCCAATCATCGGGATTTCTTCGAGCGAGTCTACGAACTGGTCTGCCAAATGGGCGCTCTAGGCTGCCCGCTTCAATGCCTCACCCCGACGCTCATGCAAGAGCTCTCGCAGTCGGAAGGGGTTCAATGCAAGACGACTGCGGGGGGTTCCTAGAAATTGGAAACAGCTTTAGGAGAAGTCCGCCGCTACCCGGTGGGCGCAGGCAAAGCCAGAGAAAGCGACAGCGTTGAGTCCCTGGCCGGGGAAGGTGCTATCCCCCACGCAGTAGAGGTTGGGGATGGCCGTGCGGTTGAAGGGCATGCCCAAGAGTCCCCAGGGAGTGCCGCGAGGGATGGGGCCGTAGGTGCCGTCGACGCGGCCCAAGAAGCGGCGGTGGGTGCGGGGCGTGCCCACTTCCTGCAGTTCAATGTGGGATCCCAGCTCTGGCCAGAGGGCCTCCAGGCGGCGGATAAGGCGCTGGGCTGCCGCTTGTTTTTGCTGCCGGTACTGCTCTGGGCTCAAGCCCTGCCACGTCTGCATCCAACTGGGGGTAAAGGCGTGGACAATGTGGCGGCCTGGTGGGGCCAGCTCCGGATCCAAAAGGGTGGGGATGGAGACGAAGATCGTGCCCTGCTCCGCCTCCATGGCTTGCCAGTCTTCGAGAAGAATGTGGTGGCAGTAGCGCTCACCGGCCAGGGCCTCGGCCCGCACCCCCAAGTGCAGGCTCAAGAAACTGGGGGACTGTTGATAACGGCTTTGCCAGCGCCGCTCCGCTGCCGGAAAGGGTCCTGGCCAGAGGCGGCCAAAGGTATCCCAGCGGGTGGCATTGGAGATGATCTTGCGCGCAAAGAGCTTTTCCCCCGTGGAGAGCTCGACGCCCACGGCCCGGCCCCGTTCTGCCAAAATCCGCCGCACCGACGCTCGGTAGCGGATTTGCCCCCCGCAGGTCTCTAGCCCCTGGGCCAGCTTTTGAGCAATCTGCCCCACCCCTCCCTTGGGGTAGTTGACGCCACCGTAGTGGCGGTCGCAGAACACCATGCCAGCGTTGATCATGGGCGTGCGCTCCGCCGGCACCACCGACCAGCAGTAGCACTCCATATCCACAAAGCGCAGCAGCGCCGGATGGCGGAGGTAGCGCCGCGCCACCTGGCCCACATTCACCGGCAAGTAGCGGGCCAAAGTCAGGCAGGCGCGGGGGTTGCTGACAAAAGAGCGCCAGAGATAGCCCCACTCCTCCAAAGAGAGGAGCTCCAGGGCGTTAAGGCTGTTGAAGATAGGCCAGAAGCTGTCGTAGAAACGGCGGATGCCGCCCGCTTCCTGAGGGAAATAGCTAGCTAGCTCCTGCAAAAACTCTTCGTAGTTCCGGTGTACGCGCGGGCTGAGCCCCTGGGGCAGGTGGTAGGCAATCTGCACGGGGTCGGGGATGGATTCCAGAGTTTGGCCCACAGCAGCCAGGGCACGGGTGAGCAGGTTGGTGGTGCCTTGAGTGCCCAGGCCAAAGATCATGGAAGCCCCGACGTCGAAGCGATAGATCCCGTTGCCGTTGGGATCTGGGCGCTCGAAGTAGCCAGCGCTGCCACCGGGGATGAGGTATTTTTCCAAAACCAACACCCGGTAGCCCTTGGCCGCCAACTGGGTGGCTGCCACCAGGCCGCCAATCCCAGCGCCAATGACAATGACATCCCAAACAGAAGGGGGGGAAGCGGGAGGTGCCGCAGCTTGAGGTCGAGAAAACAGCGTCTGGGTCAAGGGATCCCTCTAGCGCAACGCTAGTATCCTCAACCTACCAGAGCTTCAGGCAGCATCCGCCATCCAATCCCAGCCGTTTGCAGCGACTTAGATCAGATCTTCCAGGCCGCGGCTGCCGACGTAGCGGCTGTAGGCGTAGACTAGCCCCAGGCTCAGGCCAGTAACCAGAAAGCTAAGGGCCGCTCCAAAGGGGTAGTCCAGGCTCGCGCCAAACTGCATCTGAATGACATTGCCAATCAAGAGCGTCTTGCTGCCCCCCAGCAAGTCGGGCACCACGAACATGCCCAGGGCCGGGATCCCAACCAAAATCAGCCCCGCTGCCAGCCCCGGCAGCGTCTGGGGAAAGAGCACCCATAGGAAAACCTGCCAGCCGTTGGCGTAGAGATCCCGTGCTGCCTCGGCCAGGCGCCAGTCGATGCGCTCCACGGCTGTGTAGAGAGGCAAGACCATGTAGGGCAAGAACGTGTAGATCATGCCCAGATACACCGCCAGCCAACTGGGGTAGAGAGCCGTCTGGGGCGGAATCCAGCCCAGCCAGGCTGCTAGCCGCGCCGGCCACCCCTCCGGGGCCAACACCACCATCCAGGCGTAGGTGCGGATCACCAAGTTGGTCCAGAAGGGCACCACCACCAGCGTCAGCAACAGATCCCGCTGTCGGGGCGGGTGGGCGGCGATAAAAAAGGCCAGGGGATAGGCCAGGAGCACACAGAAGAAGGTGGTAACTGCCGCCACCAGCAGGCTGCGGCCCAGGATCTGCCAGTAGATGGGCGTCCACCCTAGGGGACCGTAGCCAAGAGCGCGCAGGTAGTTGGCCAGCGTCAAGGGCAGGCCCACCTGGCCAAACTCGCCGCGGCTGAGAAAGCTACAGGCCAAGAGCAGCAGCCCCGGCAGCACCAAAAACGTTACCACCCACAGCACCCCCGGCCCGGCAAAGATCAGGCTGTGCAGCAGCTCCTGCCAGGGCGTGAGCAATTCCCCGGCGCGCACTTGGGCAGGCTTCTCCAAGCGCTTCAGCATGGGGAGTCCTCCCGCCGGGGATCCGGCCGCAGGCGCACCAAGTTTTTAGGAGGAAGATGGGCCACTAGGGCCTCCCCGATGGCAAAATCCTGGTCTTCGATGTCGGCGTTGAGGGTGAGGGCCTTGAGCTGCTGGCCGCTAGCTGTGCGCAGGAGGTACTGGTTTTCTGCCCCCGTGTAGATGAGGTTTTCCACCCGCACGGGCACTTGGTTGGGCAGCAGATCCCAGCCGCTCCGAGAAAGCCGAATCTTTTCCGGTCGAATGGCCAGCTGCACTGGCTCCAGGGTGGGTTGGATCCCAGGCACCTTGAGCTTGCCCAGGGGCGTCTCGACGCAGTCGGTGCCGCAGGCGATCCCTTCGATGAGGTTGCTGGCCCCCAAAAAGTCCGCCACAAAGGCCGTTGCCGGGCGCTCATACACCTCGTCAATGGGGCCCACTTGCTCAATGCGCCCAGCCCGCATCACCGCTACTCGGTCGCTGGTCACCAAGGCTTCCTCTTGGTCGTGGGTCACGAAAATGAACGTCATGCCCAGGCGGCGCTGCAACTCGCACAACTGCACCTGCAGCTGCTTGCGCAATTTGGCATCCAAAGCCGAGAGCGGCTCGTCTAATAGCAGCACCTCTGGCTCGTTGACCAGGGCGCGGGCTAGGGCCACCCGCTGCTGCTGCCCGCCGGAGAGCTCCTGGGGCTTGCGCTTAGCCAGATCCCCAATCTCTACCAACTCCAAAGCGGCGGCCACCCGCTTGCGCAGCGCTTCCCCTCGCACTCCCCGCATGCGCAGGCCAAAGGCGACGTTCTCTTCCACGGTCATAAAGGGAAAGAGGGCATAGCTCTGGAACACGGTGTTGACGTTGCGCTTGTGGGCAGGCAGATGGCCCACCGGCTGCCCCCGGATCACCACCTCTCCGCCATCGGCAACCTCCAGGCCAGCGATGATGCGCAGCAGGGTGGTCTTGCCGCAGCCGGAAGGGCCCAAAAGGCCAAAAAACTCCCCCCGCCGAATCTGCAAGTCGATGCCATCGAGGGCCACAACATCGCCAAAGCGCTTGCGGATTCCCCTGAGTTCGACACTCCATGGACAAGCCTGGGAGAGGTCAGCAACGACACCGGCCATTGCGGTTAACAGCCCTGCTCGATTCTTAACCCAGTATGCAAGTTGGCGGCGCCAGGGGGATGGGGAGGCCGGCACCCTACCGCCATTCTGCCTCTGGTGTTTCTTCCCCTGAGGGCTCCTGGGCTGCCCAGACCCAATCCGTGAGATTTTGGTCGGGGATCCCTTGCCCCATCAGCCCGTGGCAGCGGGCGCAAAACAGGCAAGCAGCACAGCGCTCGCCATAGGGTAGGGGAGGGAAGTCCTGGGCCTCCAGTTGCCGCAGGCGGTTCAGGGTAGCTTTGAGGTGGGCCAGATCCCGCTGGTAGGCAGCAGCGCTGTAGCGCCACTGAAAAGGCCGCTGGGGGTGTTGCACATACCAAAGGGTCAGTTGCACCTGCTCCGGCTCAAAAGGGCCTTCCAGGGGCAGTTGGTGGGCCAACCCACACA
Source organism: Synechococcus sp. R65.1 (assembly GCF_047461755.1). Lineage (NCBI taxonomy): Bacteria > Bacillati > Cyanobacteriota > Cyanophyceae > Synechococcales > Synechococcaceae > Synechococcus > Synechococcus sp. R65.1. The sequence goes on from NZ_JANSHU010000004.1 coordinate 4,908, forward strand.
CGAGCAGCGGGTAGAGGCGCACCTGCCAGTCCTGGGCCAACTGTTCGTCGGGCGGGCGCTGCCGCTCCGTCTTCCAATCGACAATGTGCAGGGATCCCGGGGCAATCACCAGCCGATCTAAGCGGGCAGTGAGGTTAAACCCCTCAATCCGCTGCCAGAGGGGCAATTCCGTCAACACCCGCCCCTGCGGTTGGGCATGGGGACTGGCCAAGAACACCTGCCACCACTGGCGTACTGTTTCGTCTAGGGCCGACAGGCGCGGCTCCACCTGCTGCCCGCGGCTAGACCACTCCACCAGGCGGTGAAACTGCCGTCCCCGCTGCTGCTCCACTTCGTGCTCAAAGGCATCGGCGGCAGGCCAAATCAGTCGCTCCAGGTACACGTAGCAGAACAAGCGGGGGCAGTAGTCGAATAGCGACAGGGCCGAGGCCGAGAGGTTGACCTCGTCAAGACTCCACCTCAGCGGGGAAGGAGCAGCGAACATGGCTCAAGGAGAAGCATTATGGCCATTCTATTGGACTGCTAGGGGGTCGGCTGCCAGGAAAAGAGTGGCCTCTGGATCCCCAAGGGGGGCTAGACAAAGCGATAAAATTAAACTCAGGCTCACGCTAGAGGTCTTGGTTTTTTTGCCGCTAGTGGCCGAGCGTCTGCAAACTGTCTTACTTAAGCGAGGAAAACGCCGTGGAGCTAGCTGAGATCGAGGAGTTAATGAGCAAAGCGGTGCAGGCCACCCAGCGTTCCTTTAGCACGGTGCGCACGGGGCGAGCCAACGCCAGCCTACTGGATCGGGTTCAGGTGGAGTACTACGGCGTTCCCACTCCCCTGAAGGCGCTAGCCAGCATTACCACTCCAGATGCCAGCACTCTCCTGATCCAGCCTTTTGATCCCTCGACCCTGGCAGCGATTGAGCGGGCCATCCTCGCCTCCGACCTGGGCCTGACGCCCAGCAACGACGGCAAGGTCATCCGCCTCACCCTCCCCCCCCTGACGGAAGAGCGGCGCAAAGAGCTAACCAAACAGGTGGCCAAGCTGGCAGAGGAGGGGCGGGTTTCCATTCGCAACATCCGCCGCGACGCCATTGACGCCGTGCGCAAGCAGGAGAAAAACGGCGAGATCTCCGAAGACGAGTCCAAGAGTCGGCAAGAAGAGATCCAAAAGTTGACCGACCGCTACATCAAAAAGATTGATGAGCTGCTGGCGGAAAAAGAAAAGGAGCTGACTACAATCTAAACGCCCTTCTCTGTGGGCCTATGCCAGCAAGGCGCTGCTGCCAGCATGGATCTCATCCTGTGTCACCAGTCGGCGGACTTCGACACCTTGGGAGCGGCGGTGGGCGCAGCACGGCTGTATCCAGGCGCCCGCATTGCCCTAGCTGGCGGATCCCTGCCGGGAGTACAGGAGTTCTTGGCCCTCTACCGGGACGAGTTTCCCCTCATCGAGCTGCGCTCGGTGGATCCCCGACAGGTCCAGCGCTGGATCTTGGTGGATTGTTACGATCCGGATCGCCTCGGTAAGGCTGCGGCCTGGCTGAGCGTTCCTGGGGCAAAGATTGAGATTTTCGACCACCACCTGCCTGCCACCTCGCTGGAGGAGGTATGGCCGCAGCAGCAGGTCAGCGCCCACATTGAAGCCGTGGGCTCCACCTGTACCCTCCTCGTGGAGCGGCTGCAGGCGGCCGGGATCCGCCTCAGTCCATTTGAGCGGCTGGCCCTGGCTTTGGGCATTCACGTGGACACGGGATCCCTGACGTTCCCGGAGACCACTGCCCGCGACGGTGCTGCCCTCACCTGGCTGTTGCAGCAGGGGGTGAACCTGGTGCTGTTGCGGCGCTTTTTGGGGGACGGCCTCACCCCGCCGATGCAGGAGCTGCTTGGCCAGGGGCTTGCCCAGATCCAGGTAGAGACGGTGGGGGAGTACCGCTTGGGCACGTGGCTGCTGGATCTGCCGGAGTTTGTGCCTGGCCTGGCCGGCCTGGTGATGCGGCTGATGGAGCTGACGGGGGTGGACGTGCTGCTCTTGGTGGCGCGGCAGGGGGAGCGGCTCAGCCTCATTGGGCGGGCGCGGCAGGAGTTTGCCCAACTGGGCCAGGTGATGGCCCGCTACGGCGGCGGCGGCCACGACTGCGCGGCGGCAGCCACGCTGAAAGCTTCCCCGGGCCGGCCCTTGCCCGATCCAGCCCAGGTGCTGGCCGACCTCAGGCAGGCGGTTAAGGAGCGGATCCCGCCGCCGGTGACCGCTAAGGATCTGATGTCCTCGCCGGTGCGCACCATCCGACCGGAGGTGACCATCCAAGAGGCCCAGCGGGTGCTGCTGCGCTATGGCCACTCCGGCCTGGTGGTGGTGGATGCCCAGGGCTGCCTGGTGGGGGTGATCTCGCGGCGGGACATTGACATTGCCCTGCACCACGGCTTTGGCCATGCCCCTGTCAAGGGCTACATGACCACGGAGGTCAAGACCCTCTCCCCCGATACTCCGCTGGCGGAGATCCAACGGCTGATGGTGCAGTGGGACATTGGCCGTCTGCCCGTGCTCCAGGATGGCCAGTTGGTGGGCATCGTTACCCGCACCGACGTGTTGCGGCACCTGCACGAGCTGCCGGCTCTCTCGCCCCGGTTGGCCGCTCCTGAGCTTTCCTGCCCCCTGGATCTCTCCTTTCCGGCCCTGTCGCCGCAGCACCGCCGCTTGCTGGAGGTGGCGGCCCGCCTTGCCGACGAAAAGGGTCTGCGGCTGTATCTGGTGGGGGGAGCGGTGCGGGATCTGCTGCTGCACCAGTGGGGTCGGCAGCCTCCCTCTTGCCTGGAACGGCTGGACCTGGACTTGGTGGTGGATGGGCCTTACCCCTCAACCTCCCCCGGGACGGATCCGCCAGGCTGGGGGTTGATCCTGGGGAAAGCCCTCAAGCAGCACTTCCCGGAGGCGCGCTTGGAGATCCACGGCAAGTTCCAAACCGCCGCCCTGATCTGGCCAGGGGGCTTCTGTGTGGATATTGCCAGCGCCCGCACGGAGTTTTACCCCTACCCCGCTTCGCCCCCTGAGGTGGCCATGGGATCCATCCACCAGGATCTCTACCGACGAGACTTTTCCATCAATGCTTTGGCCCTGCGCCTCAACGGCCCCCAGCGGGGTCAGTTGCTGGATTTTTTCGGGGGGCAAGCCGATTTGCAAAAGGGGATCATCCGCGCCTTGCACCCCAACAGCTTCATCGAGGATCCCACCCGCATCTACCGGGCAGTGCGCTTTGCCGTGCACCTGGGCTTTAGGCTAGACCCGGCGACGGAAGAGTGGATCCGCGCCGCGGTAGCTAGCGGCCTTCACGACGCTGTCGGCGGGGAGCGCCTCAAGCAGGAGCTGGCCTACATCCTCCGCTCCCGCGACTGGCCCTTGGCCTTTGAGCGGCTCTCGACGTGGGGAGCCCTACGCTGCATTCATCCCAATTTAACCTGGGAGCCCTCCCTGTACCGGCGGCTACAGCGGGTGGGCCGCTGGGCGTCTCACTTCCGCCGCCGCTACCCTGAGCTGGGATCCCAGGAGATCTGGCAACTGCGCCTGGAAGCCCTGCTTCTGGCGCTGCCCCAGGCGCCCCAGGTGGCCAGCCAGCTCCACCTCACCCAGGCAGGCATCGAACGCCTCCGCCATTTCCCCTCCTACCAAGCCCTGCTGGCGCAACTGGAGAGTGGATCCCTCTCCCCGGCTCAGGTGGTGCAGCTACTGCAGAAGCTGCGCATCCCGGCGCTAATCCTGTTGGCTGGGCTTGCCAACAAGCCAGCGCGGCGGCTGATCTGGCGCTACCTGCAGGAGTGGCACTGGGTAAAGCCGCCTCTCAACGGCCACGATCTGCGTCGCCTGGGCTACAGGCCAGGCCCTCTGTTTCAGGAGATTCTGGATGGCCTGCGCTACCTTACCCTCAATGGCAAGCTCTCCACCCGCGCTGAGGCAGAAGCCTGGCTACGGGAACACTACCCTCTCAATCCCAAAGCCTCCAGAGAAGGGCCAGCCCCACCCCTAGACCGCTCCACACTCCCAAAACCTGTCGCAGCAACTGCAAACTTTCCCGCACCACCTGGGGGCTCAAGGGGCGAGCCGGGATCCCCAACTTCGGCTTAACCTTGGGGACGCCGCGGTAGAAGTTGGTGCCTCCCAACTGAATCTGCAGCCGCCAGGCAAAGGCCGCCTCGCTCCAGCCCGAATTGGGGCTGGGGTCTGCCTGACCGTCGCGGCGACAGCGCTGCCAAAACTCCCAGGGATCCCCGCCGAGCAGCGCCAGCGTCAGTACCGTCAGCCGGCAGGGTAGCCAGGTCAGGACGTCCTCGCAGCGGGCTGGCACTGTGCCCAGGTAGGTAAAGGGGGCATGGCGATAGCCCACCATGGAGTCCAGCGTGCTGCTGGCCTTGTAGGCCAAAGCCAGCGGCGCTCCCCCCAGAAAGGCGTAGAACAAAGGGGCCGTTGCCCCGTCAGGGGTATTCTCTGCCACGGTCTCGATCACCGCCCGCAAAATCTCTGGCTCCGTCAGGTGCTCCGTATCCCGGCCTACGTAGCGGCTAAGGCGTTGGCGAGCCTGGGGCAGATCCCCCTTTTCCAGGGAATCCAACACTTCCAAGGCGGCAAAGCGCAGGCTGCGCCCCCCTAGGCAACTGGCCATTAGGACGGTCTGCATCAGGATCCCTGCCCAGGGGTGAAGAGCCTGGGCGATGGCAATCAGACTCCAGCCCGCCGCGTAGGAGCCCGCCACCAACGCCAAGGTGAGCATTGCCCCGCCCCAGCGCTGGGCTGAGGGAGTTAGGCAGTGCTGGAGGATATAGCCTTGGCCCCAGGCAATCACCGCCCCCATGACCCGCACTGGGTGAGGCCACCCCCAGGGATCTGCCAGCAGGTAGTCCAGGGCCAAAGCCATCGCCAGCACCAGCGGGGCCGTTGGCTGAGCGGGGAAAAACAGCCAAGCTTCAGACCACAAACTTTCCCTCCTGGCTTTGGGCTGCCTGCCAACTGCGGGCGTCAAAATACAAATCTTCCAGGGTCGTTTCCTCCAACACCTGCCGCACTCGCTGGGCAATCCGTGCCCAGAGGGCCGCCGTTACCCAGTCCGCTCCCGCGCCGGCGCTTTCTTGAGGAGCTCTTGCCCCCTCCGAGCTGTTGGTGCGGAGATCCAAGGACTCCCCCACCGCCGCCAAAATGGCGCTAATGGGGATTCGCCGCGGCGGCCGTGCCAGCCGATAGCCCCCCTGCGCCCCTCGCTGGGAGCAGACCAAGCCAGCTTGGCGTAGCTCTATCAGCAGCTTTTCCAAGTAGGGGGCCGGGATCTGCTGTCGCTCGGCAATCGCCCGCACCGACGCCCTCTGGCCCTTGCTAAGCATCGCCAGATCCAGCAAAGCCTTGATGCTGTAGGTGGCTCGCGTCGTCAGGCGCACCGGCAGTCTCTTCTCCCTTTTCCCCTCGATCCTGTCACAGGCAGCTAGCCTGGAGATCTCAGGATCCCCTTAGCCTTAAGGCTTGGCCATGGAGCGCCCTGGCGCCGTCCTTTACTTAGTGGCCACTCCCATTGGCAACCGCGAAGATATCACCCTGCGCGCCCTGCGAGTTTTGCAGGAGGTGGACTGGGTGGCGGCAGAAGACACCCGCCACTCCGGCCAGTTGCTTAGCCACTTTCAAATCTCCGCTCGCCTCATGAGCTACCACGAGCACAATGCAAGCCGGCGGATCCCGCAAATCCTCAAGTACCTGGCAGCAGGGCAGTCGGTGGCCCTCATCAGCGATGCCGGCACACCTGCTCTTTCCGATCCAGGCCAGGAGCTGGTGCGCGCCTGTATCCAAGCTGGGATACCGGTGATCCCAATACCTGGCCCTGTGGCGGCGGTGGCTGCGTTGACAGCTTCGGGCTTGCCCACCGACCGATTTGTCTTCGAGGGCTTTTTGCCCCTCAAGCCCCGTCAGCGCCAGGCACGCCTGCAGCAACTGGCCCAGGAAGAGCGCACCATCGTCCTCTACGAAGCCCCCCACCGCCTGCAGCGGACTTTGCAGGATCTCCTCGTGCACTGCGGCCCTCAGCGGCAGATCGTGCTGGCCCGCGAGCTCACCAAATGGCACGAGTCCTTTTGGCGGGGATCCCTGGCCGCTGCTCTGGAGCACTGCCTAGCCCAGCCGCCGCGGGGAGAATTTACCCTGGTTTTGGAGGGACGGCCTTGCTCAGAAAAAGCCGAGGAGCTCTCCCCTTCCGAAGCAGAAGTGCGCCAGGAGCTGGCTCGCCTGCTGGCTAAGGGCCTGTCCCGCTCCGCTGCCAGCCGGCAACTGGCCCAGCGTCTGCAGGGATCCCCCCTCTGGACGCGGCGCCGCCTTTACCAGCTCTCCTTGCAGTTGGAGCCCCTTCCCAGCGGGGATCCTGACGACGAGGCGGAATCCCTGGGGTAGGGGATTACCTGGACTTGAGCTTCTCGGCCTTCTCGATGGCCTCCTCGATGGTGCCCACCAGGTAGAAGGCCTGCTCTGGCAGATGGTCCAGCTCTCCCGAGAGGATGCGCTGGAAGCCCTTGATGGTATCCTCCAACTTCACGTACTTGCCAGGCGAGCCGGTGAACACTTCCGCCACGAAGAAGGGCTGCGACAGGAAGCGCTCGATGCGGCGGGCACGGGCCACCACCAGCTTGTCTTCTTCAGAGAGCTCGTCCAGGCCCAAAATGGCGATGATGTCCTGCAGCTCCTTGTAGCGCTGCAGCGTCTGCTTCACGGCCCGGGCGGTGTTGTAGTGCTCTTCCCCCACAATGTCCGCCTGCAGGATGGTGGACGAAGACTCCAGGGGATCCACGGCTGGGTAGATGCCCTTGGCCGCCAAGCTGCGCGACAGCACCACGGTCGAATCCAGGTGGGCAAACGTCGTCGCCGGTGCCGGATCGGTCAGGTCGTCGGCAGGTACATACACTGCCTGCACGGAAGTGATGGATCCCTGTTTGGTGGAAGTAATCCGCTCCTGCAGGTTGCCCATTTCCGTAGCCAAGGTGGGCTGGTAACCCACCGCCGAGGGCATGCGGCCTAGGAGCGCCGACACTTCCGAGCCGGCCTGCACAAAGCGGAAGATGTTGTCGATAAACAACAGGACGTCTTGCTTGTTGACGTCGCGGAAGTACTCGGCCATCGTCAGGGCGGTGAGGCCTACCCGCATGCGGGCACCTGGCGGCTCGTTCATCTGGCCGTAGACCAGCGCCACCTTACTCAGCACCCCGGACTCCTTCATTTCGTTGTAGAGATCGTTCCCCTCGCGGGTGCGCTCTCCCACCCCAGCAAACACCGACAGGCCGGAGTGCTCCTCGGCAATGTTGTGGATGAGCTCCTGGATCAGCACCGTCTTGCCTACGCCGGCACCCCCAAACAGACCCACCTTGCCGCCCTTTTTGAAGGGAGCCAGCAGGTCGATTACCTTAATGCCAGTTTCCAAGGGCTCCGGCTTGACCGTCAGCTCCACCAGGGGCGGGGCACTGCGGTGGATGGGGGCGAACTCCTTAGCTTGTACCGGCCCTCCCTGATCCACCGGCTCTCCCAGCACGTTGAAAATGCGGCCCAGGGTGGCCTCGCCCACCGGCACGGTAATTGGGGCGCCTGTATCCACCACCGGCATACCCCGCACCAGCCCATCGGTGGAGGACATGGCCACGGCCCGCACGCGGTTATCCCCCAAAAGCTGCTGGACTTCGCAGGTAACTTTGACCTTCAGGCCACTTTCGGTTGTGGCCTCCACCTTAAGGGCATTGTAGATTTGAGGGAGTTTGCCGCTGGGAAACTCGACATCGACAACTGGTCCAATGACTTGGGTAATGTAGCCAACGTTAGCTGCAGTGGCAGTAACCATGGTTGAGGTTTAGCTCCTTGTTTGCTCAGGTGTCAAAACGTCAGCGGATCCCGGCAGGGAAAGCCAGGGGCGGCTTTGTTGTAGGACTTGGTTTCACTGCTAGGATCAGCCTACCACTCTATTGCCCACCCGCTGGCAAACTGGCTCAGTACTCAAAGGTCATGGATAGAAAGCGCGAGGGAGAAAAGCCGAAAGGGCTGGGCTTTGGGGAAGAAACGGGATTTCGAAAAGCCTCTGCTGCCTGCTGAAAATGCTGCAGCGCTTGTTCAATTTCCTGAAGCCGTGCCTGAATTTGCTCTTGCCGTTCCTGGAGAAACTCCAGTTCCTGATTAAGCCGCTGCTTTTCCGCTGAGAGCTGCTGCATCTCGGCATAGAGGGCAGATTCAGCTTTGCGGCGAGGGATCGAGCGCAACTTGGGCCGAGGTCGGGAGCGGGGCAGGCGGGGCAAGCTCATCTAAGAGGTCTCGAGGGCACGTGCTTATCCTAGCGCGGTTTTGAAAAGAAGGAGAAGCTGTGTTCTTGGCAGCAACTGTCTCCCCCAGTAGGATCCGACTTGTCTAGTGGAGGAAAGGCAATGGTTGAGAGCGCAACGGAACTGCTGCAGCGCTACGGCAAGGGTGAGCGCGATTTCAGCAACAGCCAACTGCCAGGAGCTGACTTGGCTGGCGCGGATCTAGCCGGGATTGATCTGGGGGGAGCCCTCCTCCAGCAGGCCAAGCTAGCTGGGGCTAACCTGGAGCGGGCCTACCTCAGCGGCGCCGATCTCAGCCAAGCTGACCTCCAGGGATCCAACCTGCGCCTAGCCAACCTGGAGAAAGCCAAGTTGCCGGGAGCCCAACTTCAAAAAGCCAACTTGCGCGGCGCTAACCTCAGCCAAGCCGACCTCAGTGGCGCCGACCTCAGCCAGGCCGATCTAGCGGGGGCCAACCTCAGCGATGCCAACCTCAAAGGGGCCAAGCTCAGCGGCTGCAAACTCAAACTGGCCAACCTGCGCGGAGCCTGCTACGACGCCGCCACCCAACTGGAAGTAGCTACTGAGGAACTGGGCATGGTTTTTGCCTAGTCCTCCTGCGGCTCCAACTCCAAAATCTCCTCGATCTCAGCGTCCGTGTAGCCCACTGCCCGCAACTTCTCCGCCACTACCTCAATTTCCTGGGCTGCCAAATTGTGCTGGCGCACCCGCTCCCAAAGATTGGCCGCAGTCTGGAGCAACAAGCGACGGCTTTCTACCTCGAACAGTTCAAAAGCCGTTGCCAGCTCGATAGCCTGCAACACCTCCTCAGCGCTGTCAATGGGCTGATCCAGGGACTGTTCCTCCAGCTCCACCAGCAGCTGGCGCAGCCGCTCTAGGCCATCCCCAAGGGCAGACATCCTCTTGGCTCCCTCTCCCCTCCCCTGCTGCCTAAGTACCCACCCTAGCAGGCTTGTCTCTCCCAACGAAAGGGATGCGACCCATCCTGTTCCAGCTAGGGCTATCCTGAGTAGAGTAACCCTAGACCAGCAAGCGCTAGGATTATTGCACAGCTAGCCAAGGGATCCCGGCGCTCGACAGCCCATCAAGGAGATGCACGAGTATGGCCCCAGCAAACGTTTCCCTCCCAGCCAATGCCAGCGACACGACCCTAGACTACAGCAGCCCCGCGTATCGGCAGGCCTACTCTCGCATCAACGGCATTGTCATTGAAGGCGAACAGGAAGCCCACGACAATTACCTCCGCTTGGCCGAAATGTTGCCGGCAGCAGCAGAGGAGCTGCGCAAGCTGGCCAAGATGGAACTGCGCCACATGAAGGGCTTCCAAGCCTGCGGCAAGAACCTGAAGGTAGAACCGGACAGGGAGTTTGCCCGTGCCTTCTTTGCCCCCTTGCGGGACAATTTCCAAAAAGCGGCAGTAGCTGCAGACCTGGTGACTTGCTTGGTCATTCAGTCGCTAATCATCGAGTGCTTTGCCATTGCCGCCTACAACATCTACATCCCGGTTGCCGATGAGTTTGCCCGCAAGATTACCGAAGGGGTAGTTCAGGACGAGTATCTCCACCTCAACTTTGGGGAGCGCTGGCTGGGCGGGCACTTTGCCGAGGTCAAAACCCAAATTGAAACGGCCAACGCCCAAAACCTGCCCCTGGTCTGGAAGATGCTGCAGCAGGTGAATGACGACATAGAAGCTATCTACATGGATCGCGAGGCCATTGTGGAAGACTTCCTCATTGCCTATGGCGAAGCGCTGGCCAACATTGGCTTTAACACGCGCGAGGTGATGCGCTTGTCAGCCCAGGGGCTGCGGGCTGCCTAACCTCCTCCCGCTTGTTGGGGATTCCTGGCTGAGCTGCAGCACTTCCTATCCTCCTTGAGGGGATCCGGAGAGGATCCGCAAGCTACGTGAGTGAGCCTCTATGTTTGGCCTGATTGGGACTTGACCAGCCTGGCCCATGCAAAGCAAGTGGCAGACAAGCTGGGGTATGCCGAATATGCAGAAAGTGACCTGGACTTTTGGTGCATGGCTCCACCTCAGGTGGTGGACGAGATTGTAGTTACCAGCATCACTGGCCAAAAAATTTATGGTCAGTACGTCGAATCCTGTTTCCTGCCGGAAATGCTGGCCAGCGGTCGGGTCAAAGCCGCCTGTCGCAAGGTTTTAAACGCGATGGCTTTAGCCCAGCGGCGAGGCCTTGATATCACTGCCCTGGGCGGGTTTAGTAGCATTATCTTTGAGAATTTTCGCCTCGAAACCCTCAAGCGGGTGCGCAACGTCGACCTGGAGATCCGACGCTTCACCACTGGCAACACCCACACCGCTTACATCATTTGTCAACAATTACAGGCGGCAGCCCAGCGCTACGCTATGGACTTGGCCGCTGCCACCGTTGCCGTGGTGGGAGCTACCGGCGATATTGGCAGTGCCGTTTGCCAGTGGCTGGTGAACCGCACTTCAGTGGCCAAGCTGTTGCTTATAGCCCGCGAGCGGCGACGCCTAGAAGAGCTGCAGGCCAAGCTTAAAAAAGGAGAGATCTGTTCCCTGGAAGAGGCCTTGCCCCGTGCCGATTTCATCGTCTGGGTGGCCAGCCTGAGCCAGGGGGTAACCCTTGATCCACAGGTGTTGCCGGATCCCTGCGTCATCATCGACGGTGGCTATCCAAAAAACATTGCCTCCCAGTTGCAGCGCAAGGGGCTATATGTCATCGACGGCGGCATGGTGGAGCACTCGCTGGATATTGAGTGGACTATCATGCAGTTCTTGAATGTGGCCAACCCTGCCCGTCACCTCTTTGCCTGCTTTGCCGAGTCAATGCTGCTGGAGTTTGAGGGCCTGCACACCAATTTCAGTTGGGGCCGCAACCTGATTACCCTGGAGAAACTAGATCTCATCGGGGAATGGTCTCGTAAGCACGGCTTCCGTCCCCTCATGCCGGCAGCTTAGGTTCAAAGACAGCTGCGGGAGCGCTTCTATACCAGGAGAAGGTAAACTCCCCCGCCGGTTAGAGGTTGGCAAACCAACCACCCTCCTGCGCCGGTTTACGGAAGCTCCAAGCAAGGCAATTATCTTGGCTGCGTTGCAGCCCACATCCGCTCTGAAAGACTCATACAACCCCGGACAAAAGCGGACTTTTGCTCCAGGTTGAGGCTTTCTTCCTGCTTCCGTGACATATAGCTAGCAGCAGAGTTCACCTCCACGACCCCACTAGAGGGATCTCCCCAGGCGTCACTTCCCGTCGAGCTGACGGTAGCTGCTCCTTGCTCTTGTTCGAGCACACAGGCTCAAGACAGAGCCAACTTTAGCCTAGGCAAAAGGCCTACCAGAGGAAATGTACCTGCCGACCTAGCTAATCCACGTGAAGGCAGAAGGTGCGTTGGCGAGGTTGCCCATTGTGCCACAAAGCGGCATTTTTGACTATTTTCTCCCAGCCCCCTCCCAGGAAGAGAAGGGAGTCAGCTGACGGGGCAGCAACTGCTACTAGCACTGGATCTAGCAGCAGCTGTAGGGGGTGTTTTACTGCCACCAGCTTGCCAGTGCTGGGCCGGATCCCCAAACCCCCGCAAGCGCGGCTTACTCTTCTTCCTCCTCCTCCGGCTCGTCGACAGGGGTGGAGTCGTCGATGAGTTGGTCGTCCTCCAGGACCACGCGGCGTGGCACCGTCGGCAGCACGGCTGGAGGTTCTTCCTCCTCAGGAGGCTCCGGCTCTGGAGCCATCTCCTGGTAGGTGCTAAAGCCTGTGCCTGCCGGGATCAGGCGGCCAATGATGACGTTCTCCTTCAGACCCCGCAGCCAGTCGGATCTGCCCTCGATGGCTGCCTCGGTGAGCACCCGCGTGGTTTCCTGGAAGCTAGCTGCCGAGATGAAGCTGTCGGTATTCAAGCTGGCCTTGGTGATCCCCAGGAGGACAGGTGTGTACTTGGCCGGCGCCCCGCCACTGACGGCTAGGGAGGCATTCTCTTGCTGGATTTGCCGCAGCTCTACCAGCTCACCCGGCAGCAAGACGGTGTCACCGCTGTCGTCCACCCGCACCTTGGAGGTCATCTGGCGTACCACAATCTCAATGTGCTTGTCCGCAATCTCCACCCCCTGCGAGCGGTAGACGTTCTGGACCTCGTTGACGAGGAAGCGCTGCACCTCCCGTAGGGCTAGCCGCGCCGCTTGGTCATCTCCCAGGGTCTGGCGGTAGTACTCGAAGTAGATCTCCAAAAGATCATGGGGGTTGGCAGGGCCGTCAGTCAGGGGATCCCCTACCCCCACCGACTGGCCGTCCACCACCACCAAGCTCTGCCCTGGCAGCACGGCATAGGAAGTAACCGTGCCATCGGCTTCAATGACCTTGAGATCCGGCTCTTCTCCCTGCCAGCTTAGCTGCACGGTGCCGGGTCGCTTGGCCAAGACACACATTTCCTTGGGTTTGCGAGCCTCCAGCAGCTCCTCCACCCGCGGCAGCCCCTGGATGATGTCGCCGGTCTTGGCCCGCTCGAAGATTAGAATGGCTAGGGCATCCCCCCGCTGAACCAGATCTCCATCCCGCACCTGGAGGATGGCACCTGCCGAAACCAGGTAGGGCCGCGCCCGCCGCAGCACCAGGTGATCCTTTGCAATTTGCATCACTTGTCCCGACTCGGGAGCAGGGATCCCCGGCGCCAGTTCTTCTCCAGCTCGCACTAGCGCTCCCACCTCGACGCTGGCTGGCCCGTTTAAGGGTACCGTCAGCAGATCGTCGTCGGTAATCACCAGCACCCGCCGCACCACCTCGGTGCCCTCGCGGATCCCTTGCACAATCCCAGCTTTTTTGGCCTGGATCTCGGTGCGGGCGATAACCCCCCCTCTGCCGACGGTGTCTCCTTGGTTAACCAACAGCCGGGTGTGGGTACTCCCCTGAGTTAGATCTGCCTCTACATCGCGGCGCAGCAGCAAGGTTTCCAGAATCACCAGTTGCAGGCGGCGGATGCTGGGATCCTTCTCATCCTGGATGAGCTCAATATCGGCCTTGAGCTGCGGCGCGTCAGTATCGATCTCCAGCACCAGTTGCGTGCGCAGCAATTCCACCGGGCCCACCGACTTGACCCGCTCCCCATCCTTGAAGGGAACCCGCTGGACAGCCCGCAGGCGAATGGAGCGACCGGACTCGCTCGTAGACTCCTGGGTGGGCACCACCGGTCGGTCGGGGATTTCATACTCATACACCGGGCGCAGCAGGATGCCGGGTCCTTCGGGAGTTTCCACCTGCTCCAGATAGACCAGTCGGTCAGGGACAATGCTGCTGAGCAGCTTTTGACCCGGCTGGATGAAGGTACCGGTGGGGATTTCCAGGTCAGCGGGATCCTCCGCCAGATGCAGGGATCCAGGCTTGATGACGATCTCCCGGAGGATGTCGTTTTTCTGGATAACCTCGACAACACCGGCATTTTGGCAGAAGATGTCCTTCACTACCTCGGTGCCGGCTTCCACGTACTGGCCATCTTCCACATTGAGGAGGGAGATGTCCTTGTTCACTTCATGAGTCTCCTCCGGGATCCACAGCAGGGTGCCGCCGCGGATGACTTCGTAGCCCTGCTTTGCTCTGCCCCGCCGGGCTACCTCAACGCCAGCAAACTTTGCCAAGCCTCCCGTGGGGCTGCGGAAGTGGTTGTCGATGAGCTCCGCCACCACCTCGTCGTTGCCTACCTTGGTACCTGGTGTAGCCTTGAGAACAAAAGTCTGGCCGCTGGGCGTGTCCAGCAAAAATTGCTCTCGGCCTTGGTGAGATTCCACCCGCACCCGCGCCTCGTGGAGCACCACCGCCGCATTGATGATCTCCACCTCCCGTCCGCCTTTGATGTCGCTGCGCTCTGGCAGGCGCACGATGCCACCGTGCTCGGTGACCAGCGAGGTTTCGGCAATGACATCCCCCGGCTGCACCCGATCCCCGTTCTTTACCACTGGCTCAGCGCCGGGAGGCAGGTTGTACACTTGGCCAGACAGGACCCAGATCAGCCCTTGCCGCTGGGCAGTAGAGGTGGTGTTGCCCTGGCGGTCGGCTTTCTCCTCGATGAGCAGGTCGGTAAAGCGAATTTCCCCTGCCAGATCGGCCACCACTTCCTTCTGGGCTTTCTCGGTGCTCTTGCGCACCGCTTTGGCTACAGCCACTTCCGCAATTAACTGATCCCGCTGCACCAGGGCCCCATCTCGCACCAGCAGGGTGGATCCCTGGGTCAGGTCGAAGACTTCCCGCTGTCCCTCTGGCCCTTCCAGAACGATTTGGTTGTTGACCTCCACCTGGAGGGCATCGTCGCCGTGGCGGGTGCGGAAGGGGCGGGTGCGCAGGTTTTTCGGGAAGCGCACTACCCCGGTAAAGGGGGCGCGGATTTGGCGAGCCACCTCCCCTGTAAACACCCCTCCCGTGTGGAAGGTGCGCATGGTCAACTGCGTGCCCGGCTCTCCAATCGATTGGGCGGCAATGATCCCGACCGCCTCCCCCAGATCCACCAGCCGAGAGTGGGCCAGGCTCCAGCCGTAGCACATGCGGCACACCGAGCGGTTGGCTTCACAGGTAAGGGGAGAACGCACCATTACCTGCTGGATGCCCGCCTCCACAATGGTTTTGGCCAAGTCGTGATCTACCTCTTGGTTGCGGCGGGCCAGGATCTCCTGGGTTTGCGGATGCACTACATCTTGGGCCAGCACCCGCCCTACCAGGCGCTCCTCCAGCGGCACAACGACTTTATCGCCATCCATCAAGGCCTGGAGCGGGATCCCTTGGTCCGTGCCGCAGTCGGCTTCTCGCACAATCACGTCCTGGCAGACATCCACCAGGCGGCGGGTGAGGTAGCCGGAGTCGGCAGTCCGCAGCGCCGTGTCCACCAAGCCCTTGCGCGCGCCGTAGGAGGAGATGATGTATTCGGTCACGGTTAAGCCCTCGCGGAAATTGGCCTTGATGGGCAGGTCGATGATCTCCCCCTGCGGATTGGCCATCAGGCCGCGCATGCCCACCAACTGCCGCACTTGCGAGACGTTCCCCCTTGCCCCCGAGTGGGCCATCATGTAGACGGAGTTGAGGGGATCGTTCTGGCGGAAGTTGTTGAGCATTTCCTCTTTAATTTGCTCATTGACTTGGTTCCAAGTGTCGATGACCTTTTGGTAGCGCTCCACCTCGGTAATCTCGCCGCGGATAAAGCGCTCTGTGGCCGCCTCGATCTCCGCCTCTGCCTGGGCCAAGAGCTGCCGCTTGCTGGGCGGAATGCGCAGGTCTTCAATGCTGATGGAGACGGCAGCTTGGGTGGCGTACCTGAAGCCCAATGTCTTCAGGGCATCCGCCATCTGCGCTGTGCGGGCAGTGCCGTAGCGGGCAAAAGCCCAGGCAATGAGGTTGTGCAGCTCTTTTTTGCCGATTTGATAGTTGCGAAAGGGAATAGGAGGCGGGGGGGCCTCCGCCTTAGAGCTAGAGGCAGGCTGCCACCGCAGGCTGGGGGAAATTTGTCCTTTTTCGCTCATGGTTATGCCAACAGAATGTCCTGCACCGTCTTGTTGAAGATGATCCGGCCTGGCGTAGTGCGAATGTATTGACTGATAACGTTGCCCTCTTGATCCTCGCGGATGCGGCGGTAGTTGGTGATCTTGAGGCGGGTACCGCCTGGCTCCTCGACAATCTGGGGCTCTGACTCTTTTTCTCCTTTGCCCAACTCCATCGGGCCGCTGTAGCGCACCCAGATTTTGCTGTGCAGGCCAATGATGCCGCGGTCGTAGGCAACAAGAGCATCCTCCAGGCTAGCAAAATAGCGATTGTTAACCTCGTCTGCCTCGGGGTTGTCCACCGTCAGGTAGTAGCAGCCCAAAACCATGTCTTGGGTAGGGGTAATGATGGGGGCACCGGTGGCTGGGGAGAGGAGGTTGTGGGTGGCCAACATCAGCAGGCGCGCTTCCGCCTGGGCTTCCAAGGACAAAGGCACATGGACAGCCATCTGGTCGCCGTCAAAGTCAGCGTTAAAGGCGGGGCAGACCAAGGGATGGAGCTGAATTGCCCTCCCCTCCACCAGAACCGGCTCAAAGGCTTGGATCCCGAGGCGGTGCAACGTGGGAGCGCGGTTGAGCAAAACTGGGTGGCCGTCGATGACCTCCTCCAGCACGTCCCAAACCTGCGGGTCATTGCTTTGGATGAGCTTTTTGGCGGCTTTGATGTTGTTGACGATATTTCGCTTGATCAACTTATGGATGACGAAGGGCTGAAATAGCTCAATGGCCATCTCTTTGGGCAAGCCGCACTGGTGCATGCGCAGGTTGGGCCCCACCACAATCACCGAGCGCCCTGAATAGTCCACCCGCTTGCCCAGCAGGTTTTGCCGAAAACGGCCCTGTTTGCCCTCAATGATGTCCGACAGGGACTTGAGGGGACGATTGTTGGCTCCCACCACCATGCGCCCGCGCCGCCCGTTGTCAATGAGGGCATCTACTGCCTCCTGCAGCATGCGCTTTTCGTTGCGCACAATGATCTCCGGCGCCATGATCTCCTGCAGGCGCGCCAGGCGGTTGTTGCGATTAATCACGCGGCGATAGAGGTCGTTGAGGTCACTGGTGGCAAAACGGCCCCCATCCAACTGCACCATCGGGCGCAGATCGGGGGGGATGACCGGCAGCACCCGCAGCACCATCCACTCAGGCCGAGCTCCCGTGGCAATGAAGTTGTTGATGACCCGCAGCCGCTTGATCAGGCGGGCTCGCTTCTGGCCGCGGGCACTGGCGATTTCCTCGCGCAACTTCTCCGCCTCTTTTTCTAGGTCAATGTCTTTGAGCAGGCGTTCGATGGCCTCGGCCCCAATCATGGCCCAGTTTTCCGGCAGCTGCAGGTTGGATCCCTCCTCGTACATCTGATCTTCGATCTCAAGGTATTGATCCTCCGTCAGCAGCTGCTTGTAGGAGAGGTTGGGGGCATTGCCCGGATCCACCACGACGTAGGCGTTAAAGTACACCACCTGCTCCACGTCGCGCAGCGGCATGTCCAGCAGGGTGGCAATGTAGCTAGGGATCCCTTTTAGATACCAAACGTGGGTAACCGGGGCAGCCAGCTTGATGTAGCCCATGCGATAGCGGCGCACCCGCGACTCCGTCACTTCCACCCCACAGCGTTCGCAAACAATGCCGCGGTGCCGCACGCGCTTGTACTTGCCACAGTGGCACTCCCAGTCCTTAACCGGCCCGAAGATGCGCTCACAGAAGAGACCATCCATCTCCGGCTTGAGGGTGCGGTAGTTGATGGTCTCTGGCTTGGTAACCTCTCCCACGACTTGGCCGTTGGGCAGGGTGCGCTGGCACCACTCCATAATCCGCTGGGGAGAAGCCAACCCAATCTTGATGTAGTCAAAGCGCTGCTCTGGTCTGGCCATAGCCATTTCTCCTGACTTGCTGCCTTAGCACCTAGATAGGAAGGAGAGAGGGATCCTCCCCCCTTTCCTCCCTTGGCTGAAACCTGCCTGGCGCCACCTAAAAATCGTCCTCGTCTTCTTCCTCGTCCCGGTTGCGGCTAGCTACGAAGCCTTCCCTGGCTGCTGGGGAGAGATCCTCAGCCGTAATTGACTGGTAAGTGGGCCGAGAAGGGACATGGCGGGTCGAGACATCGGCCATTAGGTCTACCTCCACATGGTGGGGCTGGCCTTTGCTGTCCACCTCCACCTTGTACACGGAGACGTCCAGGCACAGGGACTGCAGCTCCCGCACCAACACCTTGAAAGATTCCGGCGTGCCCGGCCGAGGAATGGGCTTGCCCTTGACGATGGCGTTGAGGGCCTCGTTGCGCCCCACCATGTCGTCCGACTTGACCGTGAGCAGTTCCTGCAAGATGTAGGCCGCCCCAAACGCCTCCAAAGCCCACACCTCCATCTCCCCAAAGCGCTGGCCACCCTGCTGGGCTTTACCCCCCAGCGGTTGCTGGGTTACCAGCGAGTAGGGGCCGGTGGAGCGGGCGTGGATCTTGTCGTCCACCAAGTGCACGAGCTTCAGCATGTAGGCCCGGCCCACCGTAACCGGCTGGTCGAAGGGCTCGCCTGTGCGGCCATCAAACACCTGCACCTTGCCGCAGTATTTGCCCTCAGGGTTGAAGATCCAGTCCTTGCCGGTCTTCTCGCGCGCCTCCCGCAACTTGGCTTCCACGGTCAGTCGGGAAGCCTCCAGGCCGTGCATTTCATCGAAGGGCATTAGCTTAAAGCGCACCCCCAAGTGCTCCGCGGCCCAGCCCAGCAGGCACTCGTACACTTGGCCCACGTTCATGCGGGAGGGCACTCCCAGGGGGTTGAGCACCACGTCCACCGGCGTGCCATCGGGCAGATAGGGCATGTCCTCAACCGGCAAAATGCGGGAGATGATGCCTTTGTTGCCGTGGCGGCCAGCAATCTTATCTCCCACCTGAATTTTGCGCTTGAGGGCAATGTAGACTCGCACCACCATGTTGGCTCCCGGCGGCAGCTCATCCCCCTGCTCGCGGGTAAAGATGCGCACATCCACCACCCGCCCGCGCTCACCGTTGGGCACGCGCAGGGAGTTGTCCCGCACATCGCGAGCTTTCTCCCCGAAAATGGCCCGCAGCAGCCGCTCTTCCGGAGGCTGATCCGACTCCCCTTTGGGCGTAACCTTGCCCACCAGAATGTCGCCGGCTTCCACCCAAGCCCCAATGCGCACAATGCCGTTTTCGTCCAGGTTGCGCAGGGCATCTTCCCCCACGTTGGGGATCTCGCGGGTAATCTCCTCTGGCCCCAGCTTGGTCTGCCGGGCCTCAATTTCGTATTTCTCGATGTGCACGGAGGTGAAGACATCATCGTAGACCAGCCGCTCGCTGATCAAGATGGCGTCTTCGTAGTTGTAGCCCTCCCAGGGCATGTAGGCCACCAGCACGTTCTGGCCTAGGGCCAGCTCGCCGCCCTCGGTTGCTGGACCGTCAGCCAGCACCTGGCCGGCCACTACCCGATCCCCCACGTAGACCAGAGGACGCTGGTTGAGGCAGGTGTCTTGGTTGGAGCGCTGATATTTTTGCAGGCGGTAGACAATGGGATCTCCCCCATCTTCGGGCCGCACCACGATTTCATCGGCGGAAACATAGGTCACCACCCCGTTGGTGCGCGACACCACCACCATGCCGGAGTCCCGCGCCGCCTGGGCTTCCAGGCCTGTGCCCACGTAGGGCCGCTCTGGCTTGAGCAGGGGCACCGCCTGGCGCTGCATGTTGGCTCCCATCAAGGCGCGGTTGGCGTCGTCATGCTCCAGGAAGGGGATCAACGAGGTGGCCACCGAGATCACCTGCACCGGCGACACCTGTACGTAGTGCACCTCACTGGGGTGAGCAGTGGTGAATTCTTGGCGGTAGCGCACGGGCACCACCTCGGCAGTGATGCGGCCTTCGGCGTCCACCGGCACGTCCCCTGGCGCCACGCGGTACTCGTCCTCTTCGTCGGCGGTGAGGTAGACCATCCCCAGGTCTTTGCGCACCACGCCATTCTCGACGCGGTAGTAGGGGCTTTCAATAAAGCCGTATTGGTTGACGCGGGCGTGGGTAGCAAGAGACCCAATCAACCCGGCGTTGGGCCCTTCGGGGGTTTCGATGGGACAGATGCGCCCGTAGTGGCTGGGGTGGATGTCCCGCACGGCAAAGCCAGCCCGCTCCCGCGTCAGGCCCCCAGGGCCCAGAGCCGACAGCCGCCGCTTGTGGGTCAGCTCTGCCAGGGGGTTGGTCTGATCCAAGAACTGGGAGAGCTGGCTGGAGCCGAAGAACTCCTTAATAGCTGCCACTAGGGGCTTGGGGTTAACCAGCGAGGCAGGGGTAAGGTTTTCCGACTCGGAAACCGTCATGCGCTCGCGAATAATCCGCTCCAGGCGGTTGAGGCCCACCCGCACCTGGTTTTGCAGCAGCTCGCCCACCGAGCGCACCCGCCGATTGCCCAGGTGGTCAATGTCATCCACCTGGCCAATGTCGTATTCCAAGTTGATGAGGTAGTCGATAACGGCCAGAATGTCGGTAACGGTAAGCACCCGAACATTTTCGGGCACCGTCAGGTTGAGCTTCTTGTTGAGCTTGTAGCGCCCTACCCGCCCCAGGTCGTAGCGCTTGGGATCAAAAAAGCGCGACTCTAGCAGTTGCTGGCCGCCAGAGACCGTAGGAGGCTCCCCGGGCCGCAGCTTGCGGTAGAGCTCCATCAGCGCCTCTTCTTCGCTGTAGTGCCCCTCCTCTTCCATGGTTCTTTGGAAAAATTCGGGGTGGCGCAGGCTGTCGTAGATCTCCGAGTCACTCAGGCCCAAAGCTTTGAGCAAAACTGCTGCCGAGAGCTTGCGGGTTTTGTCGATGCGCACCCACACCAGCCCCTTTTTGTCCGTCTCAAACTTCAGCCAGGCACCACGGTTGGGAATGAGGCTAGCGCTATAGGTGCGGCGGCCACTTTTGTCCAGCTCCGCCTTGTAGTAAACGCCGGGGCTGCGCACAATCTGGTTGACGATCACCCGCTCCGCGCCGTTGATGATGAAGGTGCCTCGATCCGTCATCAAGGGCAGCTCGCCCATGAAGACGTCCATGTCTTTGATTTCGCCCGTCTCCTTGTTGATTAAGCGCGTCGGCACCCGGATTTGGGCTTGATAGGTGGCATCCCGCCGCTTGGCCTCCTCTGGGTCGTAGCGCGGCTTGTTGATCTTGTACCCCTTGGAGGGATCCCCAGGCCGGTAGTCTGGCAGAAAGTGCAGCTCCAGCTTGCCGGTGTAATCGACGATGGGAGAAAAACTCAGGAGCTCCTCTTCAAACCCTTCCCGTAAAAACCAGAGGAAACTTTCCCGCTGAATCTCTACCAGGTCAGGTAAGGTAAGAACAGGGGAGGGAACAGCTAACGAGCTCATGCGTTGCTTAGCAGGGCTTGCGCTGCAGTCAGGCCTCCAATTATAGAAGCCCCGCCAACGATCGTCAACGAACTTTACAAGGGTTGGCGGCAACTCCTGCCTTTAGCCTGGGAGCTAGCAAGCTCTGCTTCCTCTCCAACCTGCCTTAAGGATTGTTCACATCCATTCACACTCGGGCGGATTATTCTAAGCTTAAGCCATTGACCGCCAGTCGAGTGCTGCTTAGATAGGGATGGCGGGGGAAAAAGAAGCATCGAGCCCCGGAGAAGGGCGTTTAGCTGCCGCAGCGAGCGGTCTGTGTTGCCTTTGCCGGGTCTGCTGCTGAGGCATCCCTCGCTGCCTCCATGAGCCGGTCAATGGCCGGAGCCAAGCAACTTTTTACAAGGAGGGTTTTGTGAGTAAGGGTTTGCCCAGCCAAGAAAATCAAAACGCTGGCCTGTCAACCCAGTTGCGGGAGGGCACCAAGCAGTCCCACACCATGGCCGAGAATATGACCTTTATCAAATGTTTCCTCAAGGGAGTGGTTGATAGGCGTACCTACAGCCGCTACGTGGGCAATTTCTACTTTGTCTACAGTGCGCTGGAAGAGGGGTTTGCGCGGTTGCGAGAGCACCCGATAGTGAGTCAGCTCTACTACCCCGAATTGTGGCGCAAGGCCAGCCTAGAGAAAGATTTGAACTATTTCATCGGTCCCCATTGGCCCTCTGTGGTCAAGCCCTCTCCCGCTTGCCAAGTCTATGTCAACCGCATTCAAGAAGTGGTGGAAAAAGATCCGGTTCTGCTGATTGCCCACGCCTACACCCGCTACATTGGCGACCTGTCGGGCGGCCAGATCCTGAAAAACATTGCCCGCCGGGCCCTGGGCCTGCCACCGGGGGAAGGCACCGCCTTCTACGACTTTGAACAGATCCCGCACGAGGGCAAGTTTAAGCAGCGCTACCGCGCTCAACTGGATGCGCTGGGGCTGGACCAGGCTACTATCGAGCGCATTGTGGCAGAAGCCAACTACGCCTTCAAGCTCAACATGGACTTGTTTAGAGAGCTGGAGGGCAATTGGCTGCTGTCCATGGCACGCCTAGCCTGGAACTCGCTCCTGGGTCAGTTTCAGCGCAAGCCTGCCCCCTCAGAGGCGGCTGCCCCCAGCTCGTGAGCTAGGGCTATTTCCAGAGTTTCGCCCCTCGCTTCCAGAGAGGGGGGCTGGGGGTGAGGGCTAGTCGCACCCCAGGGTGTCGCGGGTGGCCCGGCCGGTAACCGGGTTAACGCCGCTAGCCCGATCGCAGAGGATGGCGAGGGCATCCTTGCGGATTAGAGCATTGGTAAAATCTGCTCCCTCGATCTCGACCCCTTCCACCCGCACCAGCCACATCATGCTGTCTTGCAGTTGGGCTTCCCGCAGATCAGCACCCTGCAAATTGGCCATGTCCAGGGTGGCGCCGCGCAGATCTGCTCCGCGTAGGTTAGCTTTGCTGAGGTTGGCTCCGAAAAAATTGGCTCCTGCCGCCTTCACGTGGCTGAGATTGCTCTGTCGCAGGTTGGCTTTGAGAAATTTCCAGCCGCTCAGGTCTTGTCCGGCAAAGTCTGCCCCCTGCAGCTCCCGCTTGCTGTAGTCTTCCGCCCAGGCCGGGGATCCCAGCAGGAATAACCCCAAGGCCAGCAGAGGGAGAACCGCCAGCACGGCCCGTAAACAGCGGGCCCACCTAGGCCCTCTTTTCTCCGTCGAAGCTGGACCTGTAGCGGACACTGCAGTGGACATGGCGGATCTCTCCCTTCTAGGGCTTTATATCCTATCCTACTGGCTGCGGATCTGGGCTAACTTGGGCTCCTATAGGTCGGCCTCAACTGTCCATGTCCACAACCGAGGTGTTCAATGCCCAGGAGATGGCTAGGCAAATGGCGGCTTTGGCGGCCGCTATTGGCAGGGATCACCCCCACCTGGACAGGCTGGTGTTGATCGGCATCCGCACCCGCGGGGTGCCTTTGGCCTACCGGCTCCGGGATGGCATAGCCGAGCTGTTTGGGATACCGCCCCAGGTAGGGGAGTTGGACATCACCTTCTTCCGCGACGATCTGGGCTCTGGCCGGCTGCGCACTCCCGATCGCAGTGAAATGCCCCGGGATCTCACTGGCCAAGAGGTGGTGCTGGTGGACGACGTTATCTTTCACGGCCGCACTGTTCGGGCGGCTTTGGAGGCCCTGAACCACTTTGGGCGCCCAGAACGGGTGCGCTTGGCCGTGCTGATTGACCGCGGCCATCGGCACTTCCCCATTCAGCCGGATTACTGCGGCCATAGGCTGACCACAACTCCCGAGCAAATGGTCAAGGTGCACCTGCGCGAAACCGACGGCGAGGAGCGGGTGCTGCTGATCGACCCTGATCCTGAGTGAGCTCTCCAGAGTGCGCTAGGGTGGGGATATCGGCTCAAGGTTTTGCGATGTCCCAGTTGCCGGAAAGCCGCCGCTATGCGGTTTTGGGCAGTGGCGCCGTGGGAGGATTCTACGGGGCCAAGCTACAGCAGGCCGGCTTTGAGGTGCATTTCCTGCTCCATAGCGACTACGAGCAGGTGCGCCAAAACGGCTTGTGGGTGGAATCCTGCTGGGGAGACTTTCACCTGCCCCAGGTCAATGCCTACGCCTCCGTGGAGGCAATGCCCCCTTGTGAGGGAGTAATCGTGGCCCTGAAAGCCACCCAAAATCACCTTCTGCCCCGGCTGCTGCCGCCTGTGCTGGCTGAAAAGGGCGTGGTGATCCTGCTGCAAAACGGCTTGGGCGCAGAGCCGGAGATTGCCAACTGCGTCGGCCCTGAGCGCGTCGTGGGGGGCCTCTGTTTCATCAGCTCCAATAAAGTTGGCCCTGGCCATATCCGCCACCTCGACTATGGCTCGGTACTGCTGGCCGAATATGGCCCTGGCTATGCCCCCCAGGGGATCACGCCCCGTCTGCAACAGATCCAGGCCGATTTTCAAAGGTCTGGGATCCCTACCTCCCTCTCGCCGGATCTGATGGAAGCCCGCTGGCAGAAGTTGGTCTGGAACATTCCCTTCAATGGCCTCTCGGTTGTTTTCAATGCCGACACCCAGCAGATGATCCGGGATCCGGAAGCCCGCGCCCTGGCAGAAGCCCTGATGCAAGAGGTGGTGGAGGGAGCTGCGGCCTGTGGTCGCCGGCTTCCCCCTTCCCTAATTCCCGAGATGCTGGCTAACACCGAGAAGATGGTCCCCTACCGCACCAGCATGAAGATCGACTACGAGCGCAAGCGTCCCCTGGAGCTGGAGGCTATTTTTGCCAACCCTCTCCGCTATGCCCAGCAGGGTGGAGTCCAAATGCCGCGGGTGGAGATGCTCTACCGGCAGTTGCAGGTGTTGGATCGTCTCAATCGAGGGATCCCTGCTTTTTCCCCCACTTGCGGCTAGACTCAGCCCCAGGGGAGGGCTGAGCTCTTTATGCCCTGGGGATCCACCCACGATCGCCTCATCCTCTGGACAGCTCCCGGCATTACCTTGGCAGCGGCTTTGCTGGGCAACAGTGCCGCTGTGGCTTTGGCGGTGGGGTCGGCCTATCTCTTCAGCGGCCTGATGTTTTCCGGGGATCTGGACACTGACTCTCGCCAGTATCGCCGCTGGCTGTTCCTGCGCTGGATTTGGCTTCCCTACCGCCGCTGGCTGCGGCACCGCTCCTTCTGGTCCCACGGGCCGCTGGTGGGCACTGCTCTGCGGCTCCTCTACCTGGGCTTGTGGGTGACAGGGGTAGGCCTGACCGCCGCCTGGCTGGGATCCCACCTGGGCTGGTGGCCGTGGCAGCCGGGGATCTGGCGGGACAACCTCTGGCAGTGGCTGCAAGCCCACGCTGAGACCCTGGGGTGGGTGGGCCTAGGGCTGGAGCTGGGATCCGTTAACCACAGCCTCAGCGATTGCCTGGTCTCCCGCTGGCGCCGTTGGCGCAAAAGATGGCAGGGGGAGGCCAAAGGAGAGCCAGTTTCCCTCAGATCCCGCAAAAAAGCTGCTAGGAGGGGATCTCGGCAGCCGTTGAGGAGCTAATCTCCGCTAAGCTGATCGGGGCAGAAGCCTTTTGGATGGCCCTTGGTGCAGCCGCTGCGTAGCTATCGCCGTCTCTTTCCCTTCATTCGGCCCCATCTGTGGATGTTGCTGCTGGGGCTAGTCTGTACCCTTGGCTTTGTCCTCACCATGCCTGCCCTTGCCTACTTGATCGAGTGGGTGGCTCGCTCCATTGGCGCTGGGGATCTCAGGGAACTGCGGACGTTGGCCTTGATTGGGGTGGTGTTCTTCTTAGTGCGTGGCGCCTTCCAGTACGGCCAGGACACCCTCATGGCCAGGGCCTCCCTGCAGATGGTGTTGGAGCTGCGGCAGCGAGTCTACGCCCACTTGCAAGGATTGGACGTGGACTATTTTTCCGGGAGCCGCACGGGTGACCTTGTCTATCGCCTCACCAGCGACCTGGATCGGGTGGGGGAGGTGGTACAGCGGTTTTTCCACCGCTTTATCCCCAGCGTGCTCACCATCCTAGCCGTGGTGGCCTACTTGTTCTACCTCAACGGCATCCTCACCCTAACCACCCTGGTGATTGCTCCCCTGATGGGCGCCCTGATCAGTTGGTTTGGAGAGCGGCTGCTGCAGCGCTCTCGCCGCAACCAGAAGAGCATGGCCGACCTGTCTTCTCTGTTAACGGAAGTCTTTGCCGCCGTCAGCCTCACCCGCGCCTTTGCTGCCGAGGACTACGAGATCCGCCGCTTCAGCGCCCTGGCCGAAAGCAACCGCCTGGCTCGCTTTCAAACCGAACAGGTCAAAGCCATCCAAGACCCGGTGGTGGGCTTTCTCTACGCCATGAGCGTCCTGGGGGTATTCTGGGTAGGGGGCTGGCAGATTAGCGAGGGCAACCTGACCGGCAGCCAGTTCCTCGGCTTCATTGCGGGGGTGGCTCTGCTCATCGATCCCCTTGTCCACATCACCAATAACTACAGCGACCTAAAGCAAGGGGAGGCTTCCGTGGAGCGGATCTTTGAGCTCCTAGATACCCGACCCCGCGTGCGCGAGCTGCCTGGCGCCCGCCCCCTGCCGCCGATTCAGGGCTGGGTGGAGTTCGATCGGGTCTCCTTTGCCTACAAGCCGGGTCAGCCGGTGCTTAAAGACATCAGCTTTCAGGTAGCTCCCGGCGAGATTGTTGCTCTAGTGGGATCCTCCGGGGCCGGCAAGTCGACTTTGGTGAATTTGATCCCTCGCTTCTACGATCCGCAGCAGGGGTGTATTCGCATCGACAGCATCGATATCCGCACCGTCACCCTCAAAAGTTTGCGTCGCCAAATTGGCATCGTCCCCCAGGAGATTACCCTCTTTTCCGGCACCATTGCCAGCAATATCGCCTACGGACAAGAGCACTTTGACTTGGAGGCTGTGAGGGAGGCAGCCCGCATAGCCAACATTGACACCTTCATCGAGAGTCTGCCAGATGGCTACGCTACCCGCATTGGCGAGCGTGGGATCACCCTCTCCGGCGGTCAGCGGCAGCGGCTAGCTATTGCCCGCGCTGTGCTGCTCAACCCCAAGATTCTGATCCTGGACGAGGCGACCTCCGCCTTGGATAACGAGTCGGAAGCCTTGGTGCAGGAGGCCCTGCAGCGGCTCATGCAGCGCTGTACCGTTTTTGTTATTGCCCACCGCCTCTCCACGGTGCGCAGCGCCCATCGCGTTTTTGTCCTCGAAGAGGGGCAACTTCTAGAGCAGGGCAACCCCCGCGAGCTCCTGGTTAAAGGAGGACGCTACGCCCAGCTCCACTGGCGCCAGTTTCAGTAGCCGCTCTGAAAGACCCACGAAACGTTCACAAACACTCCTATTTGAGGTAGGGCAGTGTTTGCTGCGCTTCTGCTTTCTTCCTGCTTCCACGACCCGTAGCTAGTGGCAGGCTCAACACCTACTACCCCGCCAGAGGGATCTCCACAGGCGTGACTTCCCCGCGAGCTGCAGGTAGTTGCTCCTTGCTCTTGATCGAGCACACCGGCTAAAGACGGAGCCAACTTTAGCCTAGGCAAAGTGCCTACCAGAATACTTGCAAGCCTACTAGCTCAGCCGGTCCACGTCAAGGCAAAGGGCTTATTATGCCACAAGGTGGCGCTGGCGCTCTAAGGCCTCTGGCCCGCTACGCGAACGGACGGAGTCCTCATTGTCCAGGGAGTCAAGGACTAGGGGAGAGCCCCCACCGCTGCCGGAAAGGGCAGTAGAACTCTGGGTCTTGGGGTGCACCCCCCGCAACTCCACAGATGGCTGCGGCAAACTCCACTGCCCGCTGCAGCAGTACTGCTTCTGGCCACCTTCGCAGCAGGCCTAGGATGGCCACAGCGCTAAACCCATCCCCTGCCCCTACTGTATCCACCAGCCGTAGCGCTGGCACCGCCTCCGCCCGATACACCCTCTCAGCCGTAAACAAGAACGCCCCTGCCGCCCCCAAAGTTAGGAACAAGCCCTTGAGGCCCAACTGCGCCCGCAAGAGCTGCCCCTGCTCCACCACCTCCCCGCCAGGGATCCCTTCCAGCTGAACCACTTGCTCTAGCTCCGCCTGGTTGAGCTTCAGCCAAGTGCAGGTGCGCAGCATCTCCCGGATGGGGCCTGGGTGCCACCAGGGATCCCGCAAGTTGAGGTCCAAAAACACCGGACAGCCTAAAGCCAGGATGGCCTCCTGGAAATGGCGGTGGGCTGACTCTTGCCGTGCGGCCAGACTACCCCGGTAGAGGAGGCTGGGCTGGAAGGCCCTAAGGACAGCCGGATCCAGCTCGATGAAGTCATAGGCCTGCTCCGGCAGGATGGCAAAGGTTGGGATGCCCTCCCTGTCGAGGGTGACCTGGACTTGACCGGTGGGGTGAGCCGGATCCCGCTGCAGCCCCTCTAGACGTAGCCCCTGCCGCCGCAGCGCCCTCAACACCTGTTCCGCTGCCTCATCCTGGCCAATGCGGCTAATCAGGAGGGGATCCAGCCCCAGTCCCTTGAGGTTCCAGGCCACATTCAAAGCGGCTCCCCCCAGCACCACCCCGTCAGGGAAGCAATCCAGAAGAACCTCTCCCAAGATCAGCGGCGGGCCAAGCGGCGCTTCGAGAAGAGCCATCCTGGTTTCTAGAACGCGGGAACGCCGTGCCGCTCGAGAATTTGCTGATAAGTGTTACTGCGGAACCAGCGCTCAATCTCCCGGGCTCGCAGCACTGGCAACGGATGGGTACGGCCAAGGGTTTGGAGTTGCTTGAGCTCCAGTTGCCAGAGATCGCTATCCAGCTCCTCGTAGGTGCGGGCCTGTTCCAGAAAGGCATCCACGTTGAGCTTGGCGGCCAACTGCGGCGAGCCGCCGCACAGCTTCATCAGCACTGAGATTACGGTTCTGGCGTCCTGGGTAACCAGCAGCGCTGCCCGGTCGCAGGTAAACTCAGCACAGCGCAGCCAGTGCAGCAGTTGATCCTGCAGGGCGCGGTAGAACAGGCCGCCAAAGGGGAGCAAGCTGGTGGAGAGCACGAGAAGGTTGGCCATCGTCAGATAGACGCCGTGGTTGCATTTGAGATGGCCCAGTTCATGGGCAATGACAGCTTGCAGTTCCTTTGGCTCCAGCAAATCCAGCAGGGAGCTGTGCAAGACAATGAAAGGCTTTTTCCCCTGCATGGCAAAAGTGTAGGCGTTGGGCACAGGGTTTTGCCGCACATAGAGCTGGGGCACCTCCAGATCCAAAATGCGGCAGGCTTGAACCAAAAGCTGGTAAACTTCCGGCAACTGCTGCTCGTTGATTTGGATGCTGGAGGCAATGTTATCCAGGTAAAACATCTCACCCGCCGTGGAGCCAAGCAAGTTTTGAATCAGCAGGCCTAGGCCCGGCAGCTGCTGCAGAGAGCGGGTGGCTTGCAGATCCACTGGATGGCGAAACTCGTCGGCCCGCAGGCCCAAGAGGAGGCGAGGCTTGCTGGAAGCAGTTGGCATAGAGGGCGCGGAAGACATACGAGGCTGCAGGAAAACGGTAAGCTTGAGAGGCAAAAAGCAGTAGCGACGCTCCTCCCATTCTGCCTCAACTGGTAGGGGGTAAGGCGGAGCAAGCTATCATGGCTGAGGACAAAGGTGGGAGAAAACCGCGTGGAGGCAAAATCGATCTTGGTGGCGGTTGCCCTGATCCTCTCTTTGGCAAGCTTCTACTTTGGCACCCGCAACGGCTTCTACGACACTGACAAGTATCATGGCAACGGCTCTGCTCACTAGGCGCAAGCACACCGCCCCTCAAGAGGCTGGCAGGGCCGGGGAGGTCTGCGTGCAGCGGTACCTGGAAGAGCAAGGCTGGCAGATCCTGGCCCGGCGGTGGCGCTGCCAGTGGGGGGAGGTGGATCTGGTGGCCTACAAGGCAGGGCTGCTGGTTTTTGTGGAAGTTAAAACCCGCCGCGGCCAGGGCTGGGATCAGGGCGGACTTTTGGCAGTTGGGACCCGGAAACAGCAGCGCTTGATCCAAGCTGCCCAAGCCTTCCTGAGCCAGCATCCCCAGTTAGTGGAAGCAGCCTGCCGCTTCGATGTGGCCCTCGTGGAATATCGGCCTGGTGGTGGCTACGCTTTGGCCGACTATCGGCAGGGAGCCTTTGAGGTGGAGCGGT
Organism: Synechococcus sp. R65.1; assembly: GCF_047461755.1. Lineage (NCBI taxonomy): Bacteria > Bacillati > Cyanobacteriota > Cyanophyceae > Synechococcales > Synechococcaceae > Synechococcus > Synechococcus sp. R65.1. The sequence continues at coordinate 34,678 of NZ_JANSHU010000004.1, forward strand.
AGCGCCGCTCATCCAGCCAAGTTTGTAAAATCACGGCCGCCGACTGCTGATCGATTAAACCCTTCTGGGCTTTGGCGGGTATCCCTGCCTGGCGCAGATCCCACTCCGCCTGCACGGTACTTAGGTACTCGTTAACTGTCTCTATGGGTAAATCCACAGCCGCCTGGAGAGCCTGCACAAAGCGCTGCACCTTGCGGGCTTGGGATCCCACCGAGCCATCGGCCAAAAGAGGGATCCCAACCACCACCACAGTGGCCTGGCGGCGGCGAATCCACGCCTGCACTTGGGCGATATCTTCTGCGAGGGAGCGGCGCTGGATCACCCCCAGGCCAGTGGCCAACAGCCCCAGCCCATCGGAGCCGGCGACACCAATGCGGCGATCGCCCACATCCAGCCCCAGCGCCGAAAAGGGCTCCCTTGTGGGAGAATAGTTCAGGCTTGTCGACATGCGGGTCTCCACCTTGGCGACATTGGAACGGCCTCTCCCTGTCTGGAGTCCTCGTTGGGAGTCTTCTCATGAGCAGTGCTACTCTGTCTCTACCTAAGCATGAAGTCAAGGATCTGAGCCTTGCTCCCTTGGGCAAGCAGCGGATTCAGTGGGCGGCGCGGGAGATGCCGGTGCTGGCCCAGATCCGGGAGCGCTTTGCCCAAGAAAAGCCCTTGGCTGGCCTGCGCCTAGTGGCCTGCTGTCATGTCACCACCGAAACTGCCAATCTGGCCTTGACTCTGCAGGCGGGTGGAGCCGAGAGCGTCCTCATTGCCAGCAACCCTCTTTCCACCCAAGACGATGTGGCCGCTAGCCTGGTGGCCGACTACGGCATTTCAGTCTTCGCCATCAAGGGGGAGGATGTGGAAACCTACCGCCGCCATGTCCAGATTGCCCTGGATCACCGCCCCAACCTCATCATCGACGACGGCGGCGATGTAACGGCGGAGCTGGTGCAGCGTCGGCAGGAGCAGCTCTCCGAGCTCATCGGCACCACGGAGGAGACCACCACCGGTTTGGTGCGCCTGCGGGCCATGCTGAAGGCGGGGGTGCTCAGCTTCCCGGTGATGACCGTTAACGACGCTGCAACCAAACACCTGTTTGACAACCGCTACGGCACTGGCCAATCCACCCTAGACGGGGTTCTGCGCTGTACCAACCTTCTCCTGGCCGGGAAGACGGTGGTGGTGGCCGGCTATGGCTGGTGCGGCAGGGGAGTGGCGATGCGAGCCCGAGGCATGGGATCCCAGGTCATCGTGACCGAGGTCAACCCGGTGCGGGCCCTGGAAGCGGTCATGGACGGCTTTCGCGTTCTGCCCATGGCCGAGGCTGCCCCCCTGGGGGATCTGTTCATCACAGTCACGGGCAACAAGCATGTCCTCCGCGGCGAGCACTTCGACGCCATGAAGGATGGGGCAATGGTCTGTAACGCCGGCCACTTCGATATCGAGATTGACCTAGGGGCCCTGCAGGAGCGAGCCGTTTCCCGGCAGACAGTACGCCCCTTCGTGGAAGAGTACCGTCTTCAATCGGGCAAATCGGTATTCGTGCTGGGAGAGGGCCGGCTCATCAACCTAGCTGCTGCCGAAGGCCACCCGGCTAGCGTTATGGACATGAGCTTTGCCAACCAGGCGCTGGCCTGCGAGTACCTGGTGAAAAACCGGGGTCGGCTGGCTCCAGGGCTGCACCCCATCCCTCCTGAGGTGGATGAGGCCATTGCCCGCCTTAAGCTCAAGGCCATGGGGGTCCAGATCGACAGCCTCACCCCGGAGCAGATTGAGTATGGCAACACCTGGACTGTAGGAACCTAAAGGACACGCTGCTGCTAGTGGACTCTTGCCCAGCTTCCCAACTTGAAATGCAGGGGTGCTTCTGATAAGCTCTAGGCGAGGTTCTCCCTGGCTGCAAGTTGGGAGGAGAGGGGGATGGCGGCGCGGGTAGGCATCAATGGTTTTGGCCGCATTGGACGCTTGGTGCTGCGGGCAGCTTGGGGTTGGCCGGAGCTGGAGTTTGCCCACATCAACGAGATCAAGGGCGGGCCTGCTGCCGCAGCTCACTTGCTTAAGTTCGACTCGGTGCAGGGCCGCTGGAACCTCGACATCGAGGGATCCGACCAGAAGTTGCGCATCCAGGACAAAATCCTGACCTTTAGCGAGTGCAAATCTCCTGGCGAAGTGCCCTGGGCTGAGTTGGGGATCGACCTGGTGCTGGAGTGCTCAGGGAAGTTTGTGAAAGCCGCAGAGCTAGAGGCCTACTTCAAGGCTGGGGTGCGCAAGGTCATTGTGGCTGCTCCCGTCCAGGACAAAGAGGCCCTCAACATTGTCATGGGCGTCAACGACCACCTCTACGACCCGTCCCGCCACCACCTGCTCACCGCCGCCTCCTGCACCACCAACTGCTTGGCCCCCTTGGTGAAAGTCATCCACGAGGGGATCGGCATCCTGCACGGGGTGATCACCACCGTCCACGCTGTTACCAACACTCAAACGCTGGTGGATGCTCCCCACAAGGATCTGCGGCGAGCCCGCTCGGCTTTGCTCTCCTTGGTGCCTACCACCACCGGTTCTGCCACAGCCATTGGCCTTATCTACCCCGAGTTAAATGGCAAGCTCAACGGCATTGCGGTGCGCGTGCCCCTGCTGAATGCCTCTTTGACCGACGCCGTGTTTGAGGTGAGGCGGCCTACCACCGTGGAAGAGGTTAATCGTCTTTTAAAAACGGCAGCCGAGGGCGAACTCAAGGGCATCCTAGGCTATGAGGAGTTGCCCTTGGTTTCCGTGGATTTCAAGGGAGATCCCCGCTCCAGCATTGTGGATGCCCTCTCAACCCTGGTGGTGGACGGCACCCAGGTAAAGGTTCTGGCCTGGTACGACAACGAATGGGGCTACGCCAACCGCATGGCGGAATTGGCCCGCAAGGTGGCCCTTAGTCTGTAAGTCCTTTGGAGACCTGCCCATGACTGCTGCCTCAAGCGCCCAGGCTGCTGCTGTGCGCAACTACGCCCTGGTAACCGCTGCCTACTGGGGTTTTACCATCACCGACGGCGCCATCCGCATGTTGGTGCTGCTCCACTTCCACAAGTTGGGCTTCACCCCGATTCAGATTGCCATGCTGTTCCTCTTCTACGAGATCTTCGGGGTGATCACCAACTTCCTGGGCGGCTGGATTGGATCCCTCTTTGGCCTGCGGCTGACCCTCTACGGCGGCATTGCCATTCAGATCTTTGGCCTGGTGATGCTGGGGGTGATCAACCTGCAGTGGCCGGTCTGGGGCCAGGTGGCCTATGTGATGACGGCCCAAGCCCTAGCCGGGATCGCCAAAGATCTCACCAAGATGAGCTCCAAGAGCGCCATCCGCCTGGTGGTGCCCAGGGAGGCTGAATCCCGCCTCTTCCGCTGGGTGGCCATGCTGACGGGATCCAAAAACGCCCTCAAGGGGGTGGGGTTCTTTGTGGGAGCGGCCCTGCTGCAGATCTTCACCGAGATCTACGGCGATCCCATGGGCTTCCGCATGGCCAACTTCGTGCAGGCGGGGGCGCTGGCGTTGATCTTCTGTTCGGGGGCGCTGCTGCCAGCAGACATGGGCAAGGTTAAGGCGAAGATCCCCTTCAAACGCCTGTTTTCCAAAAGCCGCGAGATCAACCTTCTCTCAGCAGCCCGCTTTTTCCTGTTCGGGTCGCGGGATGTGTGGTTTGTGGTGGCCCTGCCCGTGTTTCTCTACGACAGCCTGGGCTGGACCTTCATACAGGTGGGCAGCTACATGGCCATCTGGGTCATCGGCTATGGGATCATCCAGTTTCTGGCGCCGCAGCTGTTGGGAGGGGGTCGCCCGGGCCGCGCGCCCAAGGCCCGCACTATCCAAATCTGGACGTTTACCTTGACCGCAGTGCCGGCCATCATTGCCACCGCCTTCATGGCCGACCTCCCGCCGGAGTGGGTGGTCACTGGCGGCCTCATCCTCTTTGGGATTGTTTTTGCCTTTAACTCGGCGGTGCACTCTTATCTAGTGCTGGCCTACACCGAAGACGACGAGGTGGCCCTCAATGTGGGCTTCTACTACATGGCCAATTCTGGCGGGCGGCTGCTGGGAACGGTAACTTCGGGGCTTGTCTTCCAGTTCTACGGTTTGGAGGGCTGCCTCTGGTTTTCCACCCTGTTGATTTTGATGGCGGGGCTGTTTTCGCTGAAATTGCCGGATCCCACCAAAACCCCTGTGGAGTGGGTGGTCAAGCCCGGCGACTGAGTGTCACTCCAGCAGGACCAGGTTATCCCGATGGACAGCGGTATCGACTCCCTCGTAGCCCAAGATGTAGGGGATTTCAGCAGTTTTCTTGCCTTTGATCCGCCGCAGTTCCTCGGCGCTGTAGTTGACTAGGCCCCGCCCCACCTCTCGCCCGCTGGGATCGCACAGGCGCACGGCAGCCCCCGCCTCAAAGTCGCCAGAAACGTCGGTAATCCCCGCTGGCAGCAGCGAGCGCCCCTGCTCACAGATTGCCCGCACGGCTCCCTCATCCAAGGTCAGGGATCCCTCGGGGATAAGGCCGTAGGCAATCCACCGCTTGCGGGCGCTAACCGGCTGAGGAGCGGGCTCAAAGCGGGTGCCAATGGGCTCGCCGGCTAAGATGGCTGGGATCTGGTCGGGCCGTTTGCCGTTGGTGATCACGACCGTCACGCCGGCAGCGGTGGCGATTTGAGCCGCAGCGAGCTTGGTTGCCATGCCGCCGGTGCCCCAGCCACTGTTGCCGTGGGCTTCCGCCTTCACCCGCAAAGGCATGCCGTGCTCCACCCGCTCGATGGGCTCGGCGGAGGGATCGCGGTGGGGATCAGCGGAGTAGAGCCTGTCCACATCGGTGAGGAGGATCAGCCACTTGGCCTGCACCATGCTCGCCACCAGGGCAGAGAGGGAGTCGTTGTCGCCAAACTTCAGCTCCTCCACCGCCACCGTGTCGTTTTCGTTGACGATGGGGATAACCCCCATCTGCAGCAGTTGGGTGAAGGTGCGATTGGCATTGACGTAGCGGCTGCGCTCCACGAAGTCGCCTCGGGTGAGCAGCACCTGGGCAATGGGTTGGTTGAGAGCAGAGAAGAGATCGTCGTACAGGCGAATCAGCCGTCCCTGACCCACCGCCGCCACCGCCTGCTTTTCCGCAATTGCCGTCGGCCGTTGGCGCAAGCCCAGGCGGGCACAGCCTATCCCCACCGCCCCGGAGGAGACCAGGATTACCGCATAGCCCTGGTTGCGCAGCCGCGTCAGCACCTCCACCAGGGGCCCCAACACGGAAAGGCGCAGGGAGCCCGTCTGCGGATCCGTCAAGCTGGAGGTGCCGATTTTGACGACAATGGTTCCCTCTGTAGCTGCCATATCGCTAA